>CALVQZ010000089.1 GCA_944358275.1 uncultured Bacilli bacterium | reverse complement strand
ATTTATCAAGTGAAGATTATAAAAGATGTGATATAACATTTGATAAAGAAGGAATAGCAACAGTAAAAATAGAAGGACAAGGAAAATACGAAGGACTAAATGTATGTAAAGCAACAAAGTTTAGTGCAAGAGTAGTAGAAGGAGCATGTCCAATAGCAACATTAGCAAGTGGATCAACATTCAATCAAAGAATAAAACAATTAGTAAATACAAGTGCAACATATAATACAGAAGATACGACAATAACAAGTATAGAAATATTAGAAGAAGGAATATTACCAGAAGGATATACAAAAGATACCCTAACAGCACTAGAAACAAAAGTAGATTTATCAGAAAAAGGGATAACTCAGTAGTAGCATACTACGAAGGAAATGGTAAAGTATATGTATATAGTGAAGATGAGTTATTGGCAGGAAGTGATGCTAGATCTATATTTAGAAGATATAAAGAATTAACAATCTTAGATGTAAGTATGCTTAATACAAGTAATGTAACAAGTATGACTGAAATGTTTAGAGGTTGTAGCAGTCTTACAAGGCTAGACTTAAGTAACTTTGATACAAGTAACGTAATATATATGGGTTCTATGTTTTATAATTGTAGCAGTCTAACAAGTTTAGATTTAAGCAATTTTGATACAAGCAATGTAATAGATATGAGTTATATGTTTTCTTCTTGCAACAAACTTACAACAATAGATTTAAGTAATGCAAATTTTACTAATGTAACAAATTATGAATATATGTTATCATCTACTTCAAATTTTACTAAAGTCTACGTAAAAGATGAAGCTGCAAGAACATTCATAGATGGTATAAAATCAGGTGTAGCAGAAGTTAAAACAGCATAATCATAATAAAAGAATTGCAAAATTTATAAAAAGTGTAATTCTTTTTTTATACTTATTTTTTATTTTTTATAAATTTATTAAATATTATCTTTAATTTATTGTTATTAAATGCTAAAATACGATTAGATAGTTTTACTAAACTTAAGGAAGTGGTATATTTGAAAATATTAGTTCAACCAATAGATTTAAAGCATTTATATGAACTCGATAATAAAGAAATAGGTGGTTTTATTATTGGTATAAATAATTATTCTATATTTCAAAATTTAAAACTAAGTATAGATGAATTAAAGAGTATAAATATTAGTAAAGATATTTATGTATCTTTAAATAAACTAATATATAATAGTGAACTTGAAGATATAAAAAATATATTGATAGAGTTATCTAAATTAAATATAAAGGGTATTTTTTTTGAAGATATAAGTATATATAAAATAAATAAGGATTTAAATTTAAATTTGAATTTAATTTGGTCATCTATGCATCTTCCTACGAATTCTCATTCTTGTAATTATTGGAAAGATAAAGGATGTATTGGTGCTTTATTAAGTACTGAGTTAATGGTTAGTGATTTTATTAACATAAAGAAAAATACTAGTATGGATATTTATGTATATCTATATGGACATATTCCCATGTTTGAATCTTCTAGAACTCTTATTACAAATTATCTAAAGCATACAGGTAAAAGTAGTAATAGTAAAGTATTTTATATGTATGAAAAAGAAAGAAATAAGTATTATCCAGTATATGAAGAGTATTCTAATACTTTTATTACTGAAGATGTTTTAAATGGTATAAATGTAGTGAGTAATTTATTAGAAAATGATATTGATTATATTATATTAAATAGTTTAATGCATGAAAAAGAAGTGTTTAATAATGTATTAGACGAGTATATCGAAGCGATAAATGGTAAAGTATTTAATAAGAAAGATGTATTTACAGGATTTTTATTTAAAGAAAGTATATTTAAGGTGAAGTAATGAAGAAAATTGAACTTTTATCTCCAGCAGGGAGTCTTGAAAAAGTAAAATGGGCATTTATGTATGGTGCTGATGCGGTTTATTTTGGTGGTAGAGATTATAGTTTAAGAGCTAATGCTCAAAACTTGTCTTTAGATGAAATAAAAGAAGCTTGTGAGTATGCTCATAATCTTAATAAAAAAGTATATGTAACTGTAAATATAGTCTTTCACGATGAAGATTTTGAAGGTTTAGAAGAGTATTTAAAAAGTTTATATTCTGCTAATGTGGATGCTGTAATCGTATCTGATCCTTCTATAATTTCTTTAATAAAAAAAGTTGTACCAAATTTAGAAATACATATAAGTACACAACAGAGCACATTAAATTATGAAACATGTAAGTTTTGGAGTGAAGAAGGTGCTAAAAGAGTTGTTTTAGGAAGAGAAACAAGTAAAGAAGATATGATTTCTATATTAAAAAATTCTAATATCGATATAGAAGTATTTATACAAGGTGCTATGTGTGTTAGTTATAGTGGTAGATGTGTTTTATCTAATTATTTAACTAATAGAGATTCAAATAGAGGTGGATGTAGTCAAATATGTAGGTGGAATTTTGATTTATATGATTCGTATAAAAATAAAATATCTGAAGATGAAGATTTTGCTATTACAGTAAAAGATTTAACTTTAATACCATATATTGGAGAACTTATAGATATGGGAATTACATCTTTAAAAATAGAAGGAAGAATGAGATCAATATACTATATAGCAACTGTACTTCATGTTTATAGACAAGTTATAGATGAATATTATAAAAAAGGAAAAATTGATAACATTGAAAAATATAATTATGAGATATTTAGATGTGCGAATAGAGAAAGTGTACCACAATTTTATTTAACTAAACCTGGTGTAAATGAGCAATATTATAGTGGTAGAACTGAAGAATCTAATAAAGATTTTTTAGGTGTTGTAATTGATTATGATAAGGTTAATAAAGAAATAATCTTAGAACAAAGAAACTATTTTAAAATAGGAGATGAAATAACTATTTTTGGGCCTAATATAGAAGACTTTAATTTAAAAGTAGAATATATTAAAGATGAAAACAATGCCTATATAGAAGTGGCGCGTCATCCAAAACAAATAGTAAAAATACCTTCTTTAAAAGAAGTATATAAAAATGATATTATAAGAGTTAAATTTTAGTTGGGGGAATTATGAGTAATATAAAAAAGGTAAGAAAACATTTAATTAAAAAATTATCAAAACTAAAAAATGAAAAGAAAGTATTATTAGATTTTGATACTGCTACTATTAGTAAAATTATATTTAATGAGACAGGATATGGTAAGTTTTTCGCACTTCCTTTTGAAACACTTAAAAAGATAGACTTTTCAAATGTACCTTTTAAAGATGTAAATGTAACTTGGCTTGATTTTAGTAATTTATATGGAGTTAGAATAAATCCACAAGAAGTTTATAATAAAGATATGAGTCATACTAAATTAGAAGATGTTACTATAACAGGAAGTTTTGATGACGTAATACTTTGTGATACAAGTTTTAAAAAAAGTATTGATGCTGTGATAAATTTACAAACTATTAGAGATAAGTCTATTGAAGATTGTGTTTTAGAAGATGCTTATATAGAAGGAAGTTTTGATGATGTTTATGTAAAAGGAGTTAATTTTACTAATTGCAAAAATATAATATTGCTAAATCCACAAGATGTAAGAGATAAAAACTTAAATTCTACAGTTTTAGATGGGGTTACTATAACAGGAAGTTTTGATAGTGTTAAGATAATATCTACTAATTTTAAAAAATCTAAAGGAGCAGTTATAAAACCTACGGAACTATGGCATAAAAATATGTTTGGTGCTATATTATATGATGCTTATATAGAAGGAGATTTTGATGGAGTATATATTGTTGCTACTGACTTTGAAGGTTGTAAAGGAAGATTAAATATAAATCCACAAGATGTATATCTTAAATATTTTTCTCAAACAAAACTAAATGGAGTAACCATAACAGGCCCATTTGATGGTGTTTATTTAAATCAAACTGATTTTAAAGGTAGTATAGGTGCTGTAATAGATGCGAGTAAATTTGAAATAGATAGGTTAGAATCATGTAATTTAGAAGATGCTAAAGTTATTTATAATGATGATAAAATAAAGAAAAAGAGATTATATTTTATGAATAGATGACATTGACTCATATATAAAAGTTATATATAATACGTTATATGTAAGGAGTGGTTATAATGATAGAAAGTCTTCTTTTAGCATCTGCAATAACAAATTATGGAACTTCAGTAATAAGTTATCTTATAATGAATAGTAAGTTAAAAAAAGAAGGATATGAGTTTACTAATAAAAAAACAATTAGAGAAAAATTAACAGAACAAATTATGGAATTTTTTATAAGTGCAATCCCTATATATGGAAATTTTATTGCAATTTCATTTCTTTGTTTTTCTGATGATATATATGAAAATTATAAAAGTCAATTATTAGAAAATCATGAAATTTATATAATAGATGAAGAAGAAAATATTGTTTTTGACGATGATATTATAAGAAAAAAACTACAAGAAATGGACACCGAATATTTGAAATCTAACGATGAAATACATAATGTAGAAGATAAAACTTATATAAATTATGAAGCAAAAAAAGTAAAAGTAAAAAAGAAAACAAAGACTAAAAAAGATAAAAAATAGATTGAAAAAAATTACTGATATTATATACTTTTTAAACCTAGTATTAAAAATATCAAAATTAAGGTGATGATAATATGGATTTTGATTATGCAAAAATTATTAACTTCTTTTATGGAAGAAATGTAGATAAGTTAAATGATGTATTAAAAGTAGTTTTATCTGATAATTTTACTATGCTTGATGTTAATATGCAAGCAAGAGCTATTTTGCTTATAAAAAATAATACAAAATATATTCTTACAAAAAGAGAAAATAGACTTATAATTTTTCCTGATAATTATAGAGGTGTTTGTTTAACTGAACAATTTGGTGAACTAATTGAAATAAACATAAATGATGAAGGAAATATTATAGTATCTAAAATTTTTAACTCAGATGATCCAAAAGGTGTAGTTGCAATGACATCTACTTGGCATTATGAAGAAAAAATGTATATAGAAGTTGTTGGTAGAGTTATGTTTGTAGAGCAAGAAAAATTAGATGTTATCGAAAATAAACAATCAATTGAAATGTTTTTAAGTAAATACTATCCACTTAGAAATGATGTTTTAAATGATTTATATTGGGATTTTAATGCTCTTATGAAAAATGTATTTATAAAACCTAAAGTATTTGAAAGAATTATGGTAAGTGATGGTTATACTAGAGATAAATTTGAAGAATTTTATAAAAAACAAACAAATAAAGCATTAAACATAGTAAAAGAAAAAGGAAAAATAAGTACACTTGATTCATTTTTAAATATTTATAATAATGAGTAAATCAAACAAATTTGTTTGGTTTTTCTTTTAAATTGATATATAATGAATTTGGTGATGTTATGAAAGTTTTATTGCATATTTGTTGTGCTCCTTGTAGTTCAGCATGTATAAAAGTTTTAAGAGAAGAAAATATAGATATAACTGGTTATTGGTATAATCCTAATATTCATCCATATAAAGAGTATGAAAATAGACTTAATGCATTAAAAGAATATTCTAAGCTGATTAACTTAGATGTAGTTTATAATGATTATTATGGACTTAGAGAATTTACTAAAAATGTGGTAAATATATTAGATAATAGATGTGGATATTGTTATATGAACAGACTAGAAGAAGTTATAAAATACGCGAAAGAAAATAATTATGATGCATTTACATCAACACTATTTATAAGTCCATATCAAAATCATGATTTATTAAAGAAAATATGTGAAGAACTAAGTAAAAAACATGAAATAAAGTTCTTATATAGAGATTTTAGACCATATTTTTATAAGGGAAAAAAGATGTTTAAAGAGACTAATCTTTATATGCAAAAGTATTGTGGATGCGTTTTTAGTGAAGAAGAAAGATATAATAAGAAAATAAAGGATAGTAATAGTGATTAATATAAATACTAAAAAAATTAATTAAACTTCAATTTTGCTAACAATGTTTATAATAACAATTATTAAAATTAGATGAAAAACATAGTAAAGAATTAGTATTATGGGATAAATATTTAATTTATTCAGTTATATTTAATCAAAATAAAAATATAATAGAAGAATATAAAAGTATTATTTAGAGTAAATTATTTGATTTTTCTAAAAATGGTATACTCAATTATTTTAATATATGATATACTTAGTATGATAGGTGATGATATGAAAAGAGGATTTACATTAGTTGAGTTACTTGCTGTAATTGTTATATTAGGATTTTTAAGTATTATAATTGTGCCAAAGGTAAAGACTTTACTTGATGAGAACGAATTAAAAATATATAAAATTAAAGAAAATGAAATATTAGAAAAAGCAAAAGACTATGCAAATTATGATGATAATTTTTCTTCTCCAAGTGAAACTAGTCCAGTAAAATATATAACATTGCTTCAGTTAGTCGAAGGAAATTATATGAGTAAAATATTAGATGCAAAATCAGGTAATGAATGTAGTGGTTTTGTAAAAGTAACATTAAATAGTATAAGTGGTTATGATTATGAAGCGTGTTTGATATGTGATGGTTATACAACTAATAAGGATTTTTGTAATATTGCAACATATCAAAGTTTGTAAATGTAGAAAGTGGTGAAAACATGATAGGTAAAGTAATAGAAATTGGTAAAAACAATGTTACAGTTGAATTATCAATTGATGATGCTCAAAAAAAGAATATCGTTAATTTTCATGTAGCATTTGATATGGATAATGCTACTATTATTGGAGAAATATTTTCTATAAAGGGTAATACTGCTGAGATATCTTTAGTAGGTGAAATCGTTCAAGGTAAGTTTTTACCAGGAATATCTAGAAAACCATTTTATATGGAACCATGTAGAATAATTACAAACCAAGAACTTCCAATAATAGTCGGTAATACGAATGAAAAGAATATTTATATAGGTAGACTTCCTCAATATAATGGATATCAAGTTTTTACAAGTGTAAATAATTTATTTAGTAATCATTTTGCGATATTAGGTAATACAGGTAGTGGTAAATCTCACGGTGTTGCTAGACTTATACAAAATTTATTTTTAGGAAAAGAGTATCCAACTAATTCAAATTTCTTTATATTTGATGCTTATGGTGAATATAATAAAGCATTTAATTTTGAAGGAAGAAATAGTATGAAAGTATATACTACTAAGATTGAACAAATACAAGATGCGAATACTGAATTATTAAAAATACCACTATGGCTTTTAGATGTTGATGATTATGCGTTATTACTTGGTGCAACTAAGACGACACAACTTCCAATAATTGAAAAAGCTCTAAAATTGGTTAGTGTTTTTGCAAGAAGTGAAGAAGAGACAATCGTATATAAAAATGATATTATTGCAAGAGCTTTAATTGATTTATTATATAGTGGTAGGACGCCTTCACAAATAAGAGATCAGATATTTGCAGTATTAACATCTTTTAATACTAAAGATTTAAACTTAGATAGTAAGGTAGTAGTTCCGGGATGGACAAGGCCACTCAGACATTGTTTAATAATTGATAAAGATGGTAAATTACCTGAAATACAGTTACTAGGTGAATATTTTCGTTCTTTTGTAAAAGAAGGATTAGAATTATCATTACCAGATGGAACATATTCTTATACTTTAGAAGATTTAAATCATGCATTTGATTTTGCGTTTATATCAGAAGGAGTCTTAAAAAGTAGTAAAGTATATGATGATAATCATGTTTTAAAAGTTAGATTAGAATCTTTAATTGCAGGAGATTATAAAGAATACTTTAATATGGATAAATATATATCTAAAGATGAATTTATTAAAGGGTTAGTTAATACTAATTTGGGCGAAAAAGCACAGATAATAGACTTTAATATAAGTTATGTAGATGATAGATTTGCTAAAGTATTAGTAAAGATAATAAGTAAACAATTATTTGAATATTCATTAGTACAAGAGGATAGAGGAAAATTTCCTATACACATATTATTAGAAGAAGCACATAGATATGTACAAAATGATAATGATACATCTCTTCTTGGATATAATATTTTTGATAGAATTACAAAAGAAGGAAGAAAATATGGTGTTATTCTCGGTATGATAAGTCAAAGACCTTCTGAAATAAGTGAAACCGCAATAAGTCAATGTACAAACTTTTTTGTATTTAGAATGCAGCATCCTAGAGATTTAACTTATATTAGAGAAATGGTTCCTAATATAACTGATGAAATAGTATCTAAGCTTAAAGTTTTACAACCAGGTAATTGTATGGCGTTTGGAGTAGCATTTAAATTACCACTTCAAATCAAATTAGATATGCCAAGCCCAGCACCATATAGTCAAAATATTGATGTAAGTACATGCTGGTATTAAAATATAAATAAAGGAGTAAGTTATGATTTTATATTCGACAGAAAATTGGGATATTATTTTTGAAAAAGAGAATCAAGCATTTGTAGGAAGTTGTATAATTATAAATAAAAACGATAAAAAAGTACTTAGTGAATTAAATACAAGTGAATGGACAGAACTTGGTGAAATAGAAAAAGTATTAGAAAAAGTATGCAAAAATGCATTTGATGCAACAACAATTAACTTTGCACATCTTAATAATAGTGCTATTTCTGATAAAAGTGTTAGTTTTATGTTTATACCTAGATATAATCATGAATTATATTTCTTTGATAAAAGATATATTGATAAACATTTTGGAGAAAATTTTTGGAAATATGAAAATAGTAGATTTAAGGCACAAAAAAATATATATAATGAAGCACAAATATTGGTAATATATCAAAAGATGTATGATGAGTTAAAAAAGATGGGAATTGTTGAAGCGAAAAAGACAAATAATAGTTCTAGTGAAGAAGCACAAAGTATGGAATAGATATTCCATATTTTTTTTTACTTTTTTATTTCTTTTTACTTATTTGTTAAAAACATATTGACAAAGTCATATGTTAATAATATAATGTTAATAACAAGAAAGGAAGAAGAGAAAATGAATGAAATTGAAAATTTAAAGTTTTACAAAAAAGTTTTAATTGCTGTCGATATGGTAAATGGCTTTGTAAGAGAAGGAAGTCTTGCTGATAGACACATAGAAGGGACTATTGAAAATCAAATCGAGTTGATTAAAAGGTTTAAAAATGAAAGAGAGTTAATAATTTTTATAAAAGATTCTCATACAAAAGATTCAGTTGAACATGATCGTTTTAAAGGAGTTTTGCATTGTATAAAAGGAACGAAAGAAGCAGAACTAATAGATGAATTAAAACCTTATGAAAACACAGAAAATACGCTTAGTTTAGAAAAAAATTCAACTAGTTATGTGTGGGCTAGTAAAGGAGAATATAGTTTTATAGACATATTAGATGGATTAGAAAATATTGAAGAAATAACTGTAGTTGGTTGTTGTACAGATATATGTATTATAAATGGAGTACTTCCAATGATGAATTACCTCGATGAAAAAAATAGAAGAGTTAATGTAATTTTATATGAAGATGCGATCGATACTTTTGAAATACCAAATGTACATGATAGAAAAAAATATGAAGATGCAGCATACTTGCTTTTAAAAGGACAAGGTGCAAAAGTGAAAAGATTAGGAAAGTAGGAATAATTTATGGAAAAGTATATAATTGATATAGATGAGATTAGAAAAGAAGAACTACTAAGATTATTAAAAGAAAATGGTTTTGAAGATATAAATATAAAAGAAGATGAAAGTAATATGTCACTTATGACAGATTTTTATGAATTAACTATGGCACAAGTAAATTTTGATAATAATGAACAAGATGATATTACTTATTTTGATGGTTTTTTTAGAAAAGAACCACTAGATGCAGGATATGCTTTAATATGCGGTACTGATAGTATGATTAAATATATTAAGGAACTACATTTTACAAATAGTGATATAGAATTTTTAAGAAATACAGGAAAATTTAGTGAAGGTTTTTTACAATATTTAAAAAATTTCAAATTTAATGGAGATATTTGGGCTATGACAGATGGAACGCCTGCATTTAGAAATGAACCTTTTATAACAGTAAGAGGAAATAAAATGGAGACAAAGATTATAGAAACTGCATTACTTGCAATTTATAATAGTCAAATCGCATACGCGACTGCAGCAAGAAAAATAGTAGAAGCGGCAAATGGAATAGATGTAGTAGTAGAAGATGAAAAAACACATAAACTAATTCCAATTATGGAATTTGGAGCAAGGCGTGCTTATGGGTGTAGTGCTGCTATAGATGCTAGTAAATGTGCAGTTATTGCAGGTTGTGCTGGAACTTCAAATACTAAAGCAGCAAAAATGTATGGATTAAATCCTATGGGTACTATGGCACATAGTTGTATTATGGAAGCAAATAGTGAAGAAGAAGCATTTTTAAAATATGCTAATACTTTTAAAGATAGACCATTATTTTTAGTAGATACATTTGATACTTTAAAAAGTGGAATTCCAAATGCAATTAAAGTATGTAAAAAATTAGGTATAACACTTGGTGGTATTAGAATAGATAGTGGTGATCTAGCATACCTTTCAAAAGAAGCAAAAAAGATGATGAAAGAAGAATTTCCAAATGCAGTTATATGTTTATCAAATGGGTTAAATGCTAAATCTATTCAATCATTAAAACAACAAGGTGCTCAAATAGATTTAATTGGTTGTGGTGATAACATCGCATCACCTGATAAAAGAGTAGGTGCTGTATATAAGAATTGTGCTATTTTATCTGATGGAGTTATCGTACCTAAAATAAAGGTGAGTGAAGATAAGATAAAAACAACTAATCCTGGGTTTAAAAAGATATATAGATTTTATGATAAACAAACAGGATATGCTTTAGGTGATGTAATAGCAAAATATGATGAAGAAATACCTTTAGATAGTTATACATTAGTAAATCATGAAGATACACTTCAAACAAAAGAACTTCATAACTATACAGTAAGAGAATTACAAGTACCAATATTTAAAAATGGACACCTCGTATATCAAGAACCGACATTACAAGAAAAAATAGATTATTGTAATCGTGAAATGAATGCTTTATATCCTGAGGTTAGAAGAAGTGAAATGCCACATAGATATATAGTTGATTTATCAAACGAATTAAGAGAATTAAAAGATGAGTTAATTAGAAGTATAAATAAAGATGTTAAACAAAAAGTATTAAAGAAATAAATAAAAATACTTTATTTACAAATAATATATAAGGAGTGAATAATATGATAAAAAAATATGGCTTTTTAAGAGTAGGTGCTATTGTACCAGCTCTTGAAGTTTCTAATGTATCTAAAAATGTAGATGAAATTATAAAACAAATTAAATTATCAGAAGAAAAATGTGTTCAAATAGTAACGACACCAGAATTATCATTAACTGGATATACTTGTGCAGATTTGTTTTTTCAAGATGTATTATTAGATGAATGTATAGAAGGTTTAAAGAAAATATTAAAAAGTACAAAAGAATTAAATATTATTTCAATTGTAGGTATACCTTTAAAAATAAAAAATAAATTATATAATTGTGCTGCTATAATACAAAAAGGAAAAGTTTTAGGAATAGTACCTAAAACATACTTACCAAATTATAATGAGTTTTATGAAAAAAGATGGTTTGATAGTGGAGAAGATTTGAATGAAAAAATAGTTATAGATAATATAGAAGTACCAGTTTCAACAAACATTTTATTTCAAGATATTAAAGATGAAACATATACATTTGCAATTGAAATTTGTGAAGATTTATTCTCACCAATCTCACCAAGTGTTAAACATGCTTTAAATGGCGCTACTGTAATATTTAATTTATCTGCAAGTAATGAAATAATTGGTAAATATGAATTTAGAAAAAATCTAGTAAAAAATCAATCTGCAAAAACAATCACTGCATACATTTATGCATCAAGTGGAGTAAATGAATCTACAACAGATGTATTATTTTCAGGCCATTCTATGATTGCAGAAGATGGTTCAATTTTAAAAGAAAATGATCGCTTTGATTTTAATAGCAATATGATATATACTGATGTAGATATTAAAAGACTTATGAACAATAGATATAAAAATACTACATATGAAAAAAGTAATGATGAATATTTAACTATTAAAGTAGATATAAAAGATAATGTAGAAGATATAGTAAGAGAATATCCAAAGTATCCATTCGTACCAAAAGATGATTCAAATAGAGAAAAAAGATGTAGAGAAATATTTAATATTCAATCATGTGCTTTAGCAAAAAGATTAAAACATATTAAAACAGAAAAAACAGTAATAGGTATTTCTGGTGGCTTAGATTCAACTTTAGCATTTTTAGTAATAGTAGAAGCATATAAAAAATTAGGTATAGATAATAAAAGCATTATAGGTGTAACGATGCCTGGATTTGGTACTACTAATAGAACTTATAATAATGCATTAAAATTGCTAAAAGAATATGGTGCAACAATAAAAGAAATAAATATTAAAGATGCAGTATTACAACATTTTAAAGATATAGAACATGATAAAGACATTCACGATATAACTTATGAAAATAGTCAAGCAAGAGAAAGAACACAAATACTTATGGATATTGCTAATAAAGAAGGTGGTATCTTAATAGGAACAGGCGATTTATCAGAACTAGCACTAGGGTGGTGTACTTATAATGGGGATCATATGAGTATGTATGCAGTAAATACATCTATTCCAAAGACATTAGTAAGATATTTAGTTAAATGGGTCGCTGATATAAACGAACTTAAAAATCAAAAAGAAGTAATATATGATATATTAGATACTCCAATTTCACCTGAATTATTACCACCAGATGAAAAAGGACAAATAAAACAAAAAACAGAATCTTCAATTGGACCATACATTTTACATGACTTTTTCTTATATCATTTCTTTAGATATGGCGCATCACCTAGTAAAATAAAATACCTTGCAATAAACACATTTAAAGATATGTATGATTTAGATGAAATAGATAAATGGTTAAGAGTATTCTTAAAAAGATTTTTTCAACAGCAATTTAAAAGAAGTTGTATTCCAGATGGAGTAAAAGTAGGAACTATAAGTCTATCTCCAAGAGGAGATTTGCGTATGCCAAGTGATGCACAAGTAAATATATGGTTAAACGATTTGGATAAAGAAATATGAAAATAGGTATTTTTGGTGGGAGTTTTAATCCACCCCATAAAATGCATGAAAGTATTGCAAAAGAATTATTAAAGAAGAATATAGTAGATAAAATCATATTCGTACCAACTAGTAATTACTATAAAAAAGAAGGTTTAATTAGTGATAAGAATAGAGTAGATATGCTTTTAATACTAAAAAGAAAATATAAAAATATAGAAGTTTCTAAATACGAACTTAATCGTTTAACATACACTTATGAAACACTTGCGTACTTTAAAGAACAATATCCTAATGACGAAATATATTTTATATGTGGAACCGATAATTTAAAGGTAATAGATACATGGAAAGAATATGAAAAGATTTTAAATGATTATAAACTTATAGTTATTCTAAGAGAAGATGATATAGATGAAATATTAAAAAAATATGATAAATATAGAAAAAATATAAATGTAGTTGATATTAAGAATAATTTTCTATCATCAACTAGTATTAGAAAAAGTATAAAAGAAAAAGATTATAATAAAATAAAAGATTATTTAGATATAGATGTATTACAATATATAATAGATAAAAAATTATATTTATAAAGACTATAGAGCAAAATTTCTATAGTTTTTTACTAATAAAATAGAGTAAAAAAACCAAGGTTTAACGGGTTACAAAAAAATTACTAAAATAAAGTATTTAGCATATAATAAGTTAGAAGCCAAAAAAAGGTGTTTACAAAATAAAATAATTATGGTAATATAACTCACTTGGAAAGGGGGATATTAAGAAATGCAAGAAAGATTAAGAAAAGAATTAGCTTTAGTTAACTTAGAAATTGCTAAATTATCTTATGCACAAAAACAAGGAGAAGCTTATGAGAAATTAAGAGAAAGAGCTAATGAATTGTATGAGCAAATTATGTTTTTAAAGTATGACAAAATTGCAAGTGATGGAGAAATTGATATATACGAAAATAAAGAAGAATATTCTGTTAAACGTTATTTAATAACTCCATGTGATGAAAAAAAGACTATAGGTTATGTTAAAGTAGCATATGGTGTTAGTGCAATTCCTAGATATGGAAACATTGGTTATAGGATAAAAGAAGAACATCGTGGTAATAACTACGCTTATAAAGCAATAGAATTGTTAACTGAAAAGATGATTGAAGAAGGTCTAGAAAAACCAACTATAGCTGTTTTTTCTAGTGATTTACCATCATTAAGTATGGTTGAAAAACTAGGTGGAGAAATTATTCATAAAGCAGCAAATAGGTTTGATTGGAATATGTATCAAATTGACTTATCAAAAAAATTAGACCAAAAAGTATTAAGAAAATAAGCACACATGTGTTTATTTTTTTTTGTTGCAAATAAAATTATAATATGTTATAATCAAATTGTTAATAAGAAAGGAGCTAATATGGAAAAAGAATATAAATCAGAAGAAGAATTTTTAAAAGATTATGATTCATCAAAATTTGATAAGTTATCAGCAACAGCAGATATACTAATTTTTAGTGTCTCATCTTCTAAACAAGAAAATTATAGAAAATTAAATAACAAACACTTTAGCGTATTACTTGTAAAAAGAAATCGTTATCCATTTAAAGATATGTGGTGTTTGCCAGGAGGATTTATTAAACTTGATGAAACAAGTGAAGAAGCTGCAAAAAGAATCTTAGAAAGAGAAACGAATTTAAAACATATTTATTTAGAACAACTATATACTTTTGATGATATAAATAGAGATCCTCGTATGCGTATTATAAGTATCTCTTATGTAGCACTCGTAGATAAGAATCGTTTAGATGACGCTTTATATGAAAATGCATCTTGGTTTAATATGACTATTGATGAAAATGAAAATAAAATAAAGGTAAACTTAGATAATGGAGAAGAAAACTTCGATATTGTAATTAAGAAAACATTAAAAGAAATGACTACTGATAGATACAAGTACACGATAGAAAAAAATGATAGAATAGCATTTGATCATCCATTAACAATTGTAAGTGGTATTTCTAGAATTAAGAATAAGTTAGAATATACTGATATAGCATTTAATCTTATGCCAGAATATTTTACATTAGGGGAATTACAACAAGTATATGAAGTGATTTTAGGAAAAGAATTACTAGACCCAGCATTTAGACGAATTATCGCATCTAAAGTAGAAAAAACTGATAAAAAAAGAGTAGATGGAGGACATAGACCTTCTAATTTATATAGATATAAAAGGAATAAATAATGAAGCGTTTAATAAATAAAGTAAAACTATTCTCAAATAATAATGAAAAAAGTAAAAGTATTGAAGAAATTTTAAAAGAAAAGTTACTAAAATCAAATTTTGAAATAGTAGACAATAAATACGATTTAGCAATTGCTATAGGTGGAGAGGGTGCTTTCTTAAGAATGGTTAAGTATAATGCATTTGATAGTGAAACATATTATGTTGGAGTGAATGCTGGTACATTGGGTTTTCTTCAAGAAATATCTATAGAAGAAATAGATACATTTATAGAAAGATTAAATAATAATGACTTTTCAATACAAACAATAGGAGTGCAAGAAACAAAAGTAATAACTAAAGGTAAAGATATATCTAATTTACTATCTTTAAATGAAATAGTAATACGAGAAAAAAATTTAAATACCGCAAAATTAAATATAGAAATAGATAATGAATTTCTTGAAAAATATGTAGGAGATGGAATTTTAATATCGACATCTATTGGTTCAACCGCATATAACTTAAGTTTTGGAGGTTCAATAGTATATGATGATCTTCACACTCTTCAACTAACTCCAGTCGCACCACTTAATACAAAAAGTTATAGAGATGTTATAAATTCGATAATTATTCCAGAAAATAGACTAATTACAATAAAACCAACTGATAATACTACAGATTTAATAATAAGTGTAGATGGAGAGAATTTATTTTATAATGAAGTTAGTAAAATAACAACTATAGTTAGAAATAAGAAAATAAAGTGTATAAGAATGTCTAACTTTAGTTATGCTAAAAAAATAAATGAAAAATTTTTAAGTGAAAAATAAAATATTAGTGTATTTTTAAAAGATACAATTTATGGATTATTTTAAAGTGGTTATAAAATTATATACTAAAAAGATTTAATTTCTACATTTTTGTGTACAATTAAAGACATTTAATTAGACTTGTGGTAGAATATAAATATATTTAAAAAACTGTAGAAAAGGATAGGAATTAGTATGGACAATGAATTATTATTAGCAATTTTGTCGCAAATAGAGGAAGCTGTTGTAATTGAAAATGATGATAACACGATTATTTATCAAAATAGAGAAATAAATTTAGAAGATTTTACTTTAAATAAAGTTATAAAAATACCAGAAGGATATTTAAAAATTTACTCAAAAAACTTAAATAAAAATTTGCTACATAAAGATAAAGTCACTGGTTTATATGATAGAAATGCTTTAGAAACTCAATTGTCTGTTTTTGAAGAAAAAGTTAAAGCACAAGATTCGACTGATGTAATAACATTTATCGATATTGATAATTTAAAAAGATTAAATGATACTTTAGGTCATTATACGGTAGATCAAATTATAGCTAATACCTGTAAAATTATTTCTAGTTTAATTCGAGAAACGGATTTTGCAGCAAGGTATGGTGGTGATGAATTGATTGTTATATTTCGAAATACAACCATAGATAAGTGTCTGCCTAAAATTGAGTTCATTCGTAAAACTATTTGTGAATATGAATATTATGTTAAAACATTAAATAAAGAAGATAAGATGATAAGCATAAGTTGTAGTTTTGGTGTTTCTTTAGCGACTTCAAAAAAGTCTTATATAGACGCTTTAAAAGAAGCGGATGAAGCACTATATCAAAGTAAAACTTTAGGCAAAAATCGAGTTTCAGTATTTAAAAAATAAAATAGTAATGCTAATGTTAATATAAATTATCTATGTTAGACCATAATGTTGAATGTTATACCTATACTCCATAAATAAATATGGAGTGTTTTTATAATTTCTAATAAAAGTATTATATTTATTATTATAAATACTATCAATAATCAAGCGTTCTTTATTTTCATTTCTTTTATAATTTTCTATCCAAGTAAACCATACTAAATAATTTTCTAATCTTCTAGTTGAAACCCCATGCATCTTACGAATGA
>CALVQZ010000088.1 GCA_944358275.1 uncultured Bacilli bacterium | reverse complement strand
TAAAGTTTATCCCATGTTTTATAATCTTCCATAAATTTATCATTTCTAAATTTAATCTAGTCATAATTAAAAATATATAACTTCATTATTAAAAAGTAAAAAGTAGAAATTAATCTACTTTTATATTGGTTCAAGAATTTCTAGTGTGAAGTGAATTTTGAATAATTCCTTATAAAATAAAAGAAAAGGCTCATTTTTTAGTGTTAAATTTTAAAATGTGCTTTTTTTGCTATTTTTAACTAGTTTTTTCATCTTTTTAAAAATGTGGATTGGAGTAAAATTGTAAATCGTTATTTTTTCATTTTGGAGTAATTTTTAATATTATTTACCCCACTAATTTTACCATTAAAAATATACAATATTCTTGCTCTAAACAAAGTAAAATTTTTATAACCAAATGCTATCCTTTTTATTACTTTTATTTTATTATTTACTCCTTCTGTATAACCATTACTATACCTTTCATCTAAAAATGAATTTATTATATATTCTTTCCATCTTGATATTGTTCCCGCCGCTTCTACGAATTCTGGTATATTTTTCAAAATACATTTACTTATCCACTTTGTTAATTGTTCATCTACATCCATTTCTTTATAATGGTTTATTATATCTAAAAATTCTTCTTTTAAAACATATCCTGTCCTTAATTCATTAGATATATCTAATATCTCATTCAATATTGTTCCTGGTAACATATCAACTAAATGACCATTTTTATATCTTTTTACCAATACCCACCAATCTATTTCATTTCCGTATTTTCTTAATAAACTTACATTCTTTTTATTCTTTAATATTTTATATTGTCTACTTCTTTCTGAATATTCTTTTTGTAATCTTATTCTTATTTTATCTAGCGCTTCCATTATATATTTGGTATAATGAAATGGGTCAGCCACATACACTGCTCTAGGAAACATTGTTTGGGTGACCAATAAATAAGGTTCGTACATATCTGATATGACAACCTCTACGGAATGTCTATTATTACAATATGTAAAATATTGTATTAGACGTTCTTTTTTTCTTTCTGGCAAAACATCTAATACTTTCTTATGTATTGGATCATTTAATATAAAAGCATATTTACCTGATTTAGTATCAGCTTTAAATTCATCAAACGATATTACTCTCGGCAAATTAATGACACATTTGAGCATTCCTGATTCTATTTCTAATAGTTCTTGTTCCACAATATATTTTGATACTCTATTTTTTTCTGCAATATATTTTAACGATAAATTATAATTTAACAAATCTTTTCTTATTTGAATTTTAACTTTATTTGAAATATTACCATTATGTGTGTTTATATTCATTACTTCTGTAAAAATCTTCTCACAATTGTAACAATGATATCTTTTTTTATATATTATTAAATCAACAGGGGTTCCACAGGCATCTAAATAAACACTACGTATTGGTTTTAATTTACTATGTATTGAACTTGTAAATTTATTACATATAGGACATCTAACTTTTTTATTTTTATTTTCAATTTCTATTTCTAATATTCCTTTTTCATTTTGATTAACTTTAGTTATTTTCACCTCTTTACTATTTAATCCTACTAATAAATAATAATCCTTCATTTTACCACCACTTTCATTTATTTTTTTGATTATTATCAACTATATAATAGCACATAAAAAAGAGATAGTTTTTACTATCTCAACTTCACACTAGAAATTCTTGCTTTTTTTTTAAATTTCACACTAGAAATTCTTGTTTTTAATTTTTTCGCATCTATTTTTATAAAATTTTACTTCACACCAGAAATTCTAGACCCAATATTTCTAAACTTGCAATTTCAACCTCTTTATTCGTATCTATTTTATGATATATGACAATACAACCTATTATTATTAATATAATTGCTATTATTTTTATAATATCTTTTTTCATTCTTTCCATCCATATACTTTAATTAAACTAACATAAGGATACGAATAAGCTGAAATAGGATAATTTTCTAAATCAACAGTATTTGAATTAACTAATATATCAACTGTTTTACCATCTTTTTTGTAATCGCCTATTACTATTAAAGCATGTCTAGTAGGACCAGTTGTACCAACATGAATTACATCTCCTGCTTCAGCATAATACAAATTTTCATCAACTGAAGCACATAATCCATAACCTGTATTATTTAAAGCATATTCTCTAAAATAAGGAACATATGTCCATGTATAAACATATCCTTTATCTATTTCATTTTCATTATAAGTACCATCATACATTTTCCATTGTAAGTACTTTGAAGCACTACCAGTATAATCCATTGGAATACCACCACTATATAAAACTTGAGAAACAAAATTTTGGCAATTTGAACTAAATTCTGTCCATTCTGGATCACGTTTATTTACCCAAACTGTTTGCTTTAAAGCTTCTTCTCTATTATATTCATGATCACAAGTTTTTCTAGTAATACCTGTTCCATTTAAGAAATCATTATAATCTTTTCTATCTTTTTCTAACTTATCATTTATTAAATCTAAATAATCTTGTTTAATTTGATCTAATTTAGTTTCACCACCACTACTATATAAATCTGTTATCATAACAAAGAAATCTTGAACTTTGTTATACTTAGTTATTTTATACTCTCCATCTACTTTTTCTAAAGTAAATTCATTTTTAATATTATATATTTTTGATTCTATTTCTTTCATAAAATTAAAATTTAAATAATTGTTTTCTAAAACTGTTACTTCTACTATATCACCATTAACAGATACATCAGTAAAATCTAAATCATATTTTGCCTTATCTAAACTTAAATCATTTGGTTTTAATTTTCTAGTTTCAATTAATAATGATAAAGCTGTTTGGTTGATTAAAGCTTGTTTTGATGTAGAATCTTTAAATAAATATGTCATATCATTTTCTTTTAATTCTTTAATTGAATTATAATAAACATTTAAAAATTCAACTATTACATCTTCTATTTCTTTATCTACTTTAACTGTATATTTAACATTATTTAAATAATTAGTACCTACTTCATCTACTGTGTCTTCTTCATTTGGTTTTTCACTAGGATTTTCTATATTAGGATTGTCATTTGTTTTATTATCTTCTTTTTTATTAAAAACAAAAAATAAACAAACTACTATAATTGTTAATATTATAAATAATATTAATTTAAACTTCATATTTTTTTTCATATAACTCACGTATAATCAATCTTATAGAAATATTAATCTATTAGATTGATCCCTTTCTATTATATTTTTTGATATATTATACTACTAGATGTATAATATATCTCGCACTGTGGATTTGTTTCTATAAA
>CALVQZ010000087.1 GCA_944358275.1 uncultured Bacilli bacterium | reverse complement strand
TTATTTTTTTCTTCTACTTCGCTATTCAAATATACACCTTCAAACTCTTTGCCTTTACCTTTATGAATCGTTGAAATAACAATTTTTTCATTTTTTTCTATATCTTCTAAATTAATATTTTCTGAAGTTATCATATTATTATGTAATTTTTGTATGTCTAATATGTCATTTTCATTTCCCTCAATTTCTTTACAATACTTCCAATATTTCATTACTACTTCTGTGTCATTAATATTTAATTTATTTTCAATTAGTTTCTCAAATAGTTTTATTCCTATAGTATTTTCTAAATAATCACCAAATATATAACCAATCCAACTTGAATAATGCATCTTATTACTATTATCTAGTATATTATGCTTTATTTTCAAATTTCTTGATATGTCATAAGCCTTTCCGTTTCTTCTAGTTAGAATTATTCCCTCTTGTACATTCTCTAAATCTTTATAGGAAAAACTATTTAAAATTTGTTGTATAAGATTACTCATCATTTTTTCATCTTTAGATTCTATTGCTGCTCTTAGTAAAATTGCTTTCTGGTTCAATATTTCATTTAATCTATTTTGTTTTTCCATTTTAACTTTTTTTAAATTTGAAAAGTTTATTTCTATCTCTTTATAGAATTCCTTTGAAGACATTTTATTTGACTGATAATCATATATTGCTTGACACTCATCTCCAAGTAATGTGAAGCCATTATCATATATCTTTAACATTTTTAGTATAAATTCTGCTCTTATACCGAACAATATCTTGTACTTCATCAATAATTATATGTTTAAGTTTCTTTATTGAATTTATAAAATTCTGGTTGCTCTCTAACATTTCTATAACATGCATTATTCTTTCATCATATGTTGTATTGTTAAAAATCTCTTTATAATGTTCTTCTTCTATTTCTTTAATAATCCATGAGCAAAATGAGTCTATAGTCCTAATTGTTATCTTTTTTTTCTCCTCTTCATCTATATCTATTCTATCTTTTATTTCCTTTACAGCACTTCTCGAAAAACATATAACCAATAGACTATCAAGTGGCACGATTTGATTTTTAACTATATATTCTATCTTTTTGGAAACAGTATATGTTTTTCCAGTTCCTGGCGGAGCATTAACCAATATTTGCTCTTTTAGATCCGCTTTTATTATATTTTCTTGTTCTTCATTTGATTCTTTCATTTTCTATCTCTTTTCTAATTCATTAATAATTTATCATACTTTCTTTAGGTATATTACTTAATATTTTATATCTAAATATATTTTATCCTTTAGCCATTCTATAAATAATTATTACATCTATTTTATACCATAAAATAATTTTTTTCTCAATGATTTTCTATAATTTTATTTCATATTCCCATAAACTCAAATGTCCTTTCGCTTCAATTGGCTCTTTAAACACCTCTACATCTGTAACTTGCCATCCGTAATTTTCTTCAAATGAACTTTTAGTATATATCTCATTATTTTCTTTTAGTAGCATTTCCTTAAATTCAGGTGTCATTTTTATACAATCAACCAATTGCACTTTTCCAAATATCTTCCCTAATGGTATATTCTCTGGAAGATACTTAGCTAATCTCTTCATAGCATCTTTATCAATACCTTTTCCAGCATATATTAATAATTCTCCTCTATATTTAGTTTGCCAACTTCTAAATTCAAATCTTTTGTCTTCTTGCATTATTAGAGTTGCCCACGGCTGTTTAATTGTTAAAACTTTCATTACAATAACTCCTTAACCCTTTTATTAGTGATTCCTTTCTAATATTTTCTTTGCATAAGAACAATCAGCCATTAATTTTTTATCATATATTCTTGCATTTTCTATTACACTTTCTACTAGTTTTCTTGCAATTCCTTGTCCTTGATATAAGTGACTCACTTCTGTATGAACGATGTTCCAATATTCTCCATCTTTTATAAATACACATTCTCCTATTGCCGTTTTATTATCATATGCTACTGCTTTATTATTTTCTTTTTCAAATTCTATTTCAATCATAATAAACTCCTTCATATCCAATTTACATCAATCTATCATTATTTTCATTTATTTCTTTGAAATCTTTTCAAATTTTTTTATGAATACAGATTCTATCTATCATACTTCTTATTATTTGTCCTTCTTCCAAATATTTATACCATAAAATAAATTTTTTCTCAAAGATTCAAAAAATCTTTTATATAAATTATTTACTAATAGGTTTTATTTTTTTATAATATATGTTAAATTTATCAAGAATAATTAAGAAAGGAATTCCTTAGTATGAGCATAATTGATACATTCGATAATAAAACAGATGAAATTTTACATCCTAGTAACTTAGTAAATAAAATTGATAACTTTCCTGAAGTGGTAATTCTAGTATTTAAAGAAAGATTTTTTAACTATTTGCAAGAAGATTTCGAAATGAAAGTTATAGGTCATGTTAATGCTGGTTTATATATCCCAATTTATAAATTAAATTTTAATGGAAAAGATTTAGCTATAACTAGAACTACTATAGGTGGTGCTGGTACTGCTGGAACAGCTGAAGAATTAATTGCTATGGGAGCTAAAAAAATATTAATATATGGAACTTGTGGTACTTTAGATAAAGATATTTTAAAAGGTCATTTTGTAATTCCCACTGCTGCTTATAGAGATGAAGGCACTAGCTATCATTATGTTAAACCTAGTGATTATATTGAAGTAAAAACTGCTAATAAGCTTTGTTCAATTTTTGATGAATTAAATATTCCATATGTAAAAGGAAAAACTTGGACAACTGATGCTATTTATAGGGAAACTTTAGGAAATATGAAAAAGAGAAAAGAAGATGGTTGTATTGTTGTTGAAATGGAATGTGCTTCAGTAATGGCTGTTAGTCAGTTTAGAAATATTCCAATTTATCAATTCTTGTATGGTGATGATACATTAGATGGAACAGAGTGGGATAGAAGGAATATTGATGATAGTTCTAAAGAATTGATGGAAAGAAATATATTAAAATTAGGATTCAAAATTGCTGAAAAATTATAGGAGGTGGCCTTTATGATAGGTAATCCCATTGCTTATGACAAAAAATATATTGATAATTCACCTTTATGGGGTAAATCAATATTAGACAATGATATAAAAAGATATTTAAAGTTGCTTAAAGGAAAAACCATATTAGATTTAGGCATTGGCGAAGGTCAAAATTCAATCACCTTATCAGAACTTGGATATAATGTAACTGGTGTTGATTGTTCTAAAAAGCATTAGATATTTGTAAAAATAAATCTTCTAATATTAAATTAGTTGAAAGTGATATTAGAAATTTTAATATTGAACAAAAAAAATATGATTT
>CALVQZ010000086.1 GCA_944358275.1 uncultured Bacilli bacterium | reverse complement strand
TGTTCCATACTACACTTTCTATCATTTCTTTGTATGTTGAACCTATTTTTGCTACTGTACTTAAGCAATCATTTGTGCATGTTTCTTGACTAGAACGATTACAATATGTACATGTTGCAGAGTCTCCATAGTAATAATCATTCAACAATGTCTTTAAATCAGACTCACTCCATTCATTTACTCCATAACCGCCATTTATATCGCTTGCACTTGAATCCCAACTTGCATCTATTAAACTTTCATTTCTTACTAATTTTATTAGTTTTTCTTTTATTCCACTTGATATCTCTACTTCAAATATTCCTATTATTCTCCATAACTCTCCTATATTTCCAAATTCTACATAGTTATTTGGATTACTTCCTACATATCTTATATTTTCATCTTTTGTATCATCTTTTTCTAATCCATTTGTTGGATCATTTTTTGCATATAAATTTCTTATATGTGTTGTTAACTTTGATATATCTTCAGATGAAGGCATATTACCAGAATACACTATTACATTTCTTATTATTGATACATTTTCATATTCATATGTTATTTTGTATGTTCCTGTTATAGATGTATCTACTGTGCCTGTTATAGTAACACTGCTTGATACATTTGTTCCATCTTTATCTATTGCAACTACTCCTAATTCTGTGTATGTACTTCCTTTTTTTATATATTCATTATATGAACCTATTAAAGTAAGTTTTGCTTTTGTTTTTTGATCTATATCATATGTTGATGTTATTGTTCCATTAGCTTCAATAGTTACATATACTGTATCTGTTAATGGTAGACTTTTCTCAGTAATTGGATCTACTAATGAATTCGTAAAATATTCTTTTTCTGTTAATTCTTGTAAAGTTATATAAATATAATCATTTGTTTTTAGTGTAGTTAATTCACTTTTATAATCCATAACATATTGTTTTGCTGCTAATTCTATCGATTGTATTAGTGTTTCTTTTGATTTTTCTTTTGACTTATCTATCCAACTTAAGGATACTGTTACAGCAAGAGTTATAAGCATTGCAAGTATTCCTATTGCTGCTATTAACTCTACTAAAGTAAATCCACTTTTTTTCATATAGCACCTCTTTATTAT
Source organism: uncultured Bacilli bacterium (assembly GCA_944358275.1). Classification (GTDB taxonomy): domain Bacteria; phylum Bacillota_I; class Bacilli_A; order RF39; family UBA660; genus CAG-1193. The sequence goes on along the minus strand of CALVQZ010000086.1, from coordinate 3,024 downwards.
ATACATATTATACAAAAAAAAATAAGAATAAACAACTATTTATCTATTCTTATAATTACTTGATATGTACTACCTAAATCTGTTTCTTCTTTTGTTATATTTACTCCTAGTAATTTTAATTCTTCTATTTTTTTATTTATTTCAGTTACTGAGTTTTTTACTTTATATGGTAAATTATCTAAATTATTAAAATTTAAATCATCAGGCATATTTAAATCAACAAAAAATTTATTTTCTGGTTTATTATTGTTTGATAGTAAACTAGACATATCCACTTTATTTTCTTCTTTTGGCATAATATCTTGTGCATTATTTTTTAATTCGTTAATATCTACAAACATACCATTATTTATTGGTTGATAACTTTCTGTTTGTGGTTTTATTTCAGGTTGTTGTGGTGGATTTGTCATATTTGAACCTATACTATCACTACTTAATACGGATGGATTTATTATACTTTGAATATCTCTACTTTGGTTGTTTGTAATAGGTGTATTACTATTCATTTTAAATATATCAAGTGAACTACTTGGTTGTGGTATTTCTGGATTTGGTTTTATTTCTTCTTTTGGTGTTTCATCTATTATTCCAATATTATGCATTAAATTTAATTGTGGATTTACATCATTTATTACATTATTTACTGGAATATTTACAGATGGTGTACTCATATATCTATTTGCTTGTTCTTGATAATTATTTGGTTCTACTTTTTTCTCTTCTACAACTGGTTCTTTAAATATATTTAAACTATTTTGTTGTTCTTGTGGGAATGTATTTTGTTGTTGTGTATTTGGTATAAAGTTATTTTGTGCTTGAATAGGTTGAGAAAAATTAGTATTAAAATTATTTTGTTGTGACATAGTGTCATTCATATTATTTTGTGGGAATGTCATTGACATATTATTACTTAAATTATTTTGAGTATTATTCATTTGATCTGTGTTAATATTATTACCGCCTTTTTCATATTTTTCTTTTATTAGTTCATCTGTTTGTCTTACTGTTAATCTATTATTTATTATTTCTGCAAGTAGATTTCTTTGTTCTTTTTTATCTTCTACTTTAAGTAAACTTCTTGCATGACGCTCTGATATTTTTCCTTCTAATATAGCATCTTGTACTACTTCATCTAGATTTAAAAGTCTTAATTTATTAGCAATCGATGATTGACTTTTACCCATTCTTCTTGCAAGTTCATCTTGTGTTAAATATCCTTTATCTAGTATTTTCTTAAATGATTTTGCCTCTTCTAATGGAGTCATTTCTTTTCTTTGAATATTTTCTATTACTGCTACTTCTGCACTTTCATTATCGTTTAAATCCATAATAATACAAGGTACTTTTTTCATACCTATTAAAGTAGCTGCTTTATATCTTCTTTCACCTGCTATAATTTCATATTTATCTTGTAATCTTCTTACAACTAGAGGTTGTATTATGCCATGTTCTCTTATTGAATTTGCAAGTTCATTTAAAGCTTCTGTATCAAATGTTAGTCTTGGTTGAAATCTATTAGGAATTATATCTTCTATAGAAATTTCATGTATTTCTCTTATATTTGTTTGGTTCATAGCAATCCCACCTTTATTCTCTATATTTATAATACAAAAAAAAAATAGAAATTGCAATAATTTCTATAATTTTATAGTGGATTTTTTTTTATTTTATCATATTTTCTTGGATATTTTGTATTTGTTTGTCTTATTTTTTTTATTACTATTAAGTTTCTTATACTTTCTTCGTATGGTAATTTAAATGATATTATTCTTTCTATTTTTGAATTTAATATTTCTAAAAATTTAGTGTCTTTTATTTCTTCTTCTATTTGTGCTTTCATTGGTATAAAATATCCATTTATTTTTACAGCAGGTATGCATATTTCACTTATTATATTTAATTTTGATAAAGCTCTACATGTAATTAAATCAAATTTATTTATATTATTTTTTGTATAAAATTCTCCTCTTTCATGTACTGCTTTTATATCTTTTAAATCTAATTCTTTTATTACTAATTTTAAAAATTCTATTCTTTTATTTAATGAATCTACAAGAGTAATTTTTAATTTTGGAAACATTATTTTTAAAACTATACCTGGAAATCCTGCTCCTGTGCCTATATCGCATACTTCTTTTTCTTTATTTAAATCTATTGCTTTTATTAGAGTGATACTGTCATAGAAATGTTTTAGGTAAACATCTTTTTTTTCTGTTATTCTTGTTAAATTTATTTTTTTATTCCATTCTACTAATAGATTATAATATTTTTCTAACTTTTCTAGTTGTTCTAAAGTTATATCTACATTAAGTTTTTGTAATTCTTGTATAAACTCTTCTTTAGTCATTTTTAAAGTACCTCTTCATATATACAGTTAAAATCGATATATCACTTGGGTTTACTCCGCTTATTCTCATTGCTTGCCCTAGTGATGTTGGTTTAATTTCTTTTAATTTTTGTCTTGCTTCGCTTGCTAAATTTGTTATTTTGTCGTAATCGATATCTTCTGGTATCTTTTTGTATTCTAGTTTAGTCATTCTTTCTGCTTCTTTTGTTATTTTTTTTATATAACCTTCATATTTTAATATAATTTCTACTTGTTCTAATTCTTCTTCTTGATATTCTTTATCTAGATAATTTACTATATTTTTTATAGAATTTTCAGGTCTTTTTATATATGTTATTGCATTTATTTTATCTATTTTTAATGTTTTTAAGTATTCTAGTAAATGTTCTATATTTTCTTTTTTTATCTTAAATTTACTATATCTTTCATCATCTATCATACCTACTTGATATCCATATTCTGTAAGTCTTAAATCTGCATTATCGTGTCTTAGTAATAATCTATATTCAGCACGAGATGTTAGTAATCTATATGGTTCTTTTGTTCCTTTTGTTACTAAGTCATCTATTAAAACTCCAATATATGCTTCGTTTCTTTTTAATATTAGAGGTTCTTTTCCTTCTAATTTTAAACTTGCATTTATTCCTGCAATTAAACCTTGACATGCAGCTTCTTCG
>CALVQZ010000085.1 GCA_944358275.1 uncultured Bacilli bacterium | reverse complement strand
CTAAAAATAGAAGTTAAAATAAGTCTATAACTTCTTTTTTTTATATATTTATTGTATAATATTTACACAAAGGATGTGATATAGTGATAGACTATTTAAAAATACAAAAACTAATAAATGAATCAAGTGAAGTATTTATAACTGCACATAAAAATATAGATTTAGATGCTCTTGGTTCTGTGATAGGTATATATTACATAGTAAATAATTTAGGAAAAAATGCTCATATAATAATTGAAGATGAAGAGTTAAATAATGAGGTTAAAAGAGCATTATCTACTATTAAAAAAACAGATAATATCACTTCTAGAAAATATGAAGATATAAAAGAAATAATAGATGACAAATCATTATTAGTGATAACTGATACCAATAAATCTACTAGAATTCAGAGTGAAAACTTATTGACTATAAAAAATAAAATAGTAATAGACCATCATGTAGAAACAGGTGATTTTAATGAAGAAAAAACATACAAATATGTTGATATAACTTCATCTAGTGCGACAGAAATTGTATTAGACTTAGTTAATGAATTAAATATATATATACCAAAAGAAGCATCTACTATAATGCTTGCTGGTATTTATATAGATACTAATGGATTTTTAATAAAAACTACAGAAAAAACGCATATATATACATCTATGCTTTATAAATTTGGTGCTGATAATAAAGAAGCACAATATCTATTAAAACAGAATTTTAATGAATTTAAAAGAAGGCAAAAAATAACACTTGCTACTGAAATATATGACGAATTTGCTATAGCAACTAGTGATAGTGAATATTCATCTACAGAACTTGCAAAAGCATGTGATGTACTTCTTACATTCAATAATATAGAAGCATCATTTACAATAGCAAAATTAGATGACAATTTAGTTGGAATAAGTGCTAGATCTTTAGGCAATATTGATGTAGAAAAGATAATGAAAAAATTTAATGGTGGTGGCCATAAAACAGATGCAGCAGCACAAATAATAGATAAAAAGGTTGATGAGGTAAAAGAAGAATTACTAAATATTTTAGGAGGTTTAAGATGAAAGTAATATTTATAAAGGATGTAAAAGGTCAAGGTAAAAAAGATGAAATAAAAGAAGTAAAAGATGGATATGCAATGAACTACTTAATAAAGAATAAGTATGCAGTCCCTTATTCAGAAACTAGTAATAAAAGATTAAAAGAAGAATTAGATATAAGAAGAAAACAAGAAGAAGAAGATATAAAAAGTGCAAATGTAATTAAGGAAAAATTAAAAAAAGAAAAGATTACATTTAAAGTAAAGGTAGGTAAAGAAGATAGAGTATTTGGAAGTATTTCATCAAAACAAATAAAAGAAGAACTAGATAAACTAGGTTACAAAATTGATAAGAAAAAAATAATTTTAGATACTCCTATATCTTCTTTAGGACATCATTTTGTTAAAATACAATTACACAAAGAAGTTATAGCAGAATTAGAAGTAATATTGAATAAAGAATAGAGGTAAAATATGAATCCAAAAAACGAGCCACATAATATAGAAGCAGAACAATCAGTTATTGGAGCAGCATTTATATCTAAAAGTGCATTACAAAAAGTATGTGATGATTTAACTAGTGAGTCATTCTTTAATGATGCACATAGTAAGATATTTGAAGTGATTAAAGAACTATATTCACAAGGCATAGCAGTAGATGTAACTACTGTAACAGATAGATTAAAAACAAAAAAATTATTAAAACAAGTTGGAGATGTTGACTATCTACTAGAAATATTAGACTCAGTAGCAAGTGCATCTAATGTTGATTATTATATAAACATAGTAAATGAAAAAGCAATATTAAGAAGCTTAATAAATACAGCTACAGGTATAATAACAGATGCATATAATGGAGATACTCCAATATCTGAAGCTCTAGACGATGCTGAAAGAAGAATATTAAATGTAGTGAGAAATAGAAAAACATCTGAATTTAAACCAATTCAAGAAGCATTATCACAAGCGCAAATAAACTTAGAAAAATTATCTGAAAATGGTAATGAAATAACTGGAGTACCTTCAGGTTTTTACGATTTGGATAAAGTAACTACAGGTTTCCATGAAAATGAACTAATAATACTAGCAGCAAGGCCAGGTATGGGTAAAACAGCAATAGTATTAAATATGGTGGTAAATGTAGCAACATATACAAAGAAAAATGTTGCGGTTTTCAACTTAGAAATGAGTGCAGAACAACTAGCTCTAAGAATGATTTCATCTGCAGGACAAATAGATGGATATAAAATAAGAACAGGTAAACTAGAACACAACGACTGGAAAAGAGTAAATGAAGCAATAAGTCAACTTGCAGGTACACATATATACATAGATGATACACCAGGGATAAGCATAGGAGAAATAAGAGCAAAATGTAGACGTCTAGCAGCAACAGATAATGGACTATCACTAATAGTAATAGACTATTTACAATTAGTATCCACAACTTCAAAATATGCTGGAAATAGACAACAAGAAGTAGCAGAAATATCAAGAGAATTAAAAAAACTCGCACTAGAGTTAAAAGTGCCAATAATCGCATGTGCTCAATTATCACGTGCAGTTGAAGGAAGAGAGGATAAAAGACCACTTATGAGCGATTTAAGAGAATCAGGATCAATAGAGCAAGATGCTGATATAGTCGCATTTCTTTATAGAGATGATTATTACAATAAAGAGGCAAGAATGGATGATAATAATAGTGTTGTTGAATTTATACTTGGAAAAAACAGAAGTGGTATTACAAAGACAGTAGAATTATTATTTAAGAAAAATACAAGCACATTTATAGGATATAAGAAAGATGAGTGATTTTAAGTGAAAGTTAAAGTATTAGCAAGTGGTTCAAAAGGCAATGTAACATTTGTAGAAGATAATGATACTAGAATACTTATAGATATAGGAATGAGATGCTGTTATGTAGAAGAAAAACTAAAAGAAATGGATGTAGATGCAAAAAGTATAGATGCTATTCTTATAACACATACTCATAAAGACCATATACAAGGCTTACACACATTTGCAAGAAAATATAAAACAAAAGTTTATATAAGCCCTAAAATGGTAAGTGAAATAGATGTAGAAAATATAGAATATATAAGAAAAACTATGACTATAAAAGGAATAGATGTAACTGTATTTAGAACATCACACGATGTTGATTCATATGGTTACATATTACAAGATTCACTAGTATATGTTACAGATACAGGATACATAAATAATAAATATTTTGATATGCTAAAAAACAAAAAAATATACATTATGGAAAGCAATCACGATATAGAAATGCTAGAAGAAGGACCATACCCATACCATTTAAAACAAAGAGTATGGAGTTCAAAAGGGCACTTATCTAATAAAATGAGTTCAGAATATCTATCGCACTTCATAGGAAATAATACGAGAGTAGTAGTTCTTGCACACTTAAGTGAAATAAATAATTTAGAAAGTCTTGCATTACAAGAATTCAACGAGAAAGAAGAAAATAGAAAAGTATCAAAAGTAATAATTGCAAGGCAAAAAGAACCAACAGAGTTGATAGAAGTATGATTACACTTATTACAGTAGGAAAAGTAAAAGAAAAATATATAAAAGAAGGAATAGAAGATTACTTAAAAAGAATCTCAAAATATACAAAAATAGAACTTATAGAAATAGAAGATGAATCGTACGATAAAATAAAAACACTAAAAAAAGAGAAAGAAAAAATATTAAAAAAAATAAATCCAAAATCGTACATAATTACTTTAGAAATAGAGGGAAAACAACTTTCATCAGTACAATTATCTAATCTAATACAAGAAAAAACTATGACTCATAGTAACATAACATTCATAATAGGCGGTTCATATGGATTAGATGAAAAGATTAAAGCACTATCTAACTATAAATTATCTTTTTCAAAGATGACATTTCCACATCAACTGTTTAGACTTTTATTCCTAGAGCAAATATATAGAAGTTATAAAATATTAAATAATGAAGAATATCACAAGTGATTTAGTTTTAACTAGATCTTTTTTTCATATATTTAACTAGGTGATACAATGGAAATAATCGGTATTATAGTCTTAACCATTGCAGGAATATACTTTTCATTCAAATTAAAATTTAAACACTTCAATATAATAAAAGCATTAAAAACAATGCTAAAAAGTAGTAAAAAAGAAGGAATATCATCATTTGAAGCATTATGTATTTCACTCGCATCTAAAATAGGGGTGGGTTCTTTATCTGGAGTAATACTATCTATTTATGTAGGTGGTGTTGGAAGTATTTTTTGGATGTGGGTGATTACACTTATATCATCATCAAATGCAATGATTGAATCTATGTTATCTATACGCTATAGAAAAAAAATAAATGAAACAAACTACGAAGGTGGTCCATTTTACTATATGAGTAAAGGGCTTAAAAAAAAGAATCTTGCAATAACATATGCAGTAATATTTGTAGTTGCATATATAGGCGGATTTTTGCCAATTCAATCAAATACCATAAGTAAAGTTATAACAGAAATAATACCAATAAATCCAATTATTGTAGGGATAATAATAGTAATACTAACAAGTCTAGTAGTATTCAAAGGTGTAAAAGAAATAGCTAGTGTAGTATCCAAACTAGTACCCTTTATTTCTATTTTATATATAATTACATGTTTAATAATAGTAATAAGTAATATAACACTTGTAGATGATGTCATACTTTTAATCGTAAAAGAAGCATTTAATAAAAAAAGTTTTTTAGCAGGCCTTATAACCGGATGTACAAAATCAATATTCTCAACAGAAGCAGGTCTAGGGACGAGTGCAATCGCATCAGCAGCAACTTCTAACATAGATGAAGAAGAACAAGGATTAGTACAAGTATTTGGAGTAAATTTTGACACATTTGTAATAAGCACACTAACGGCAATAGTAGTAATACTATCTCCATACACATCACTTGATATACAAAATATAAATGGAATAGAAATAACAAGATATGCCTTTATTTATCATTTAGGTAATATTGGAGGACTTATCCTCACTTTAGCAATAATACTCTTCGCATTTTCAACAATAATTGGAGGATATTATTATGGAGAAATAGCAGTAAAATATATAACAAAAAAAGAAAATACAAACATACTAAAAATAATAACTATTATATTACTTTTAATATCAACAGTAATATCACCTACAATAATATGGAATATGATAGATAAATTCATAGTAATACTAGCAATAATAAACATAATATCGCTAATATTGCTTAGAAAAGATATATTTAAGTAAAAAATATGTTAAAATTATATATATAGGAAGTGGTAGTATGATAGGAAATGAATGGGATATTATTTTAAAAGAAGAATATAAAAAAGATTATTTCAAAAAATTAGTAAAATTTTTAAATGAAGAAAATAAGGATAAGACTATATTTCCAAAAAAAGAAGATTTATTTAAAGCACTAAAATTAACTGATTATAAAGATGTAAGTGTAGTTATATTAGGGCAAGACCCGTATCATGGAATAGGGGAAGCTAATGGGCTTTGTTTTTCTGTTAATCGTGGAGTACAAATGCCACCATCACTTAAAAATATCTTTAAAGAATTAAAAAGCGATTTAAATATAGAAAGAACAAACACAGACTTAACAGATTGGTCAAAACAAGGAATATTACTTTTAAACACAGTACTTACAGTAGAAAAAGATAAAGCTTTCTCACATAGAGATAAAGGTTGGGAAAGCTTTACAGATAAGATAATAGAAAAACTAAATCAAAAAGAAGAACCAATAATATTCGTACTATGGGGTAATGCAGCAAGAAGCAAAAAAACAATAATTACAAATAAAAAACATATCATAATAGAATCTGCACACCCATCTCCACTGTCATATAATAGAGGTTTTAAAGATAGTAAACCATTTTCAAAAATTAACAATGAACTAAAGAAAATAGGTAAAAGTGAAATAAAATGGTAAAATGCTACTTGCAATGAGTGTTTAATAATGTTATAATAGCGTTGTTAAATTTTTATGGCGTCATTGGTGAAGTGGTTAACACGCCAGATTGTGGCTCTGGTATGCATCGGTTCGATTCCGATATGGCGCCCCAGAAGGAGAAATCGTCGCACCATTTGTGTGACTTAATGATAAATCAACTGAAAAGTTGATTTTTTTGGTTTATGTTAATCTACACATAATTTGGTGTCAAAGATTTTGATGGTCAAAAATGTGTCAAAGATTTTGATGGTCAAAAATTTGACAATTTGTGTATTTTATGCTAGAATAAGCCACAACTTAAGGGAAAATAAGGCAGAATTGAATATTAGGGAGATAAATAATATGGAAAAAGAAAAATTACAAAAT
>CALVQZ010000084.1 GCA_944358275.1 uncultured Bacilli bacterium | reverse complement strand
CTAGCTACTCAAATTGACGTTTTGCTCAGTTTTCAAAGATCATTCTGCACTGCTTTCTTTAAATGCACGTCTAATATAACAAATTAAACTTTTAATGTCAACACATTTTTTGAAAAAAATCACAAATTTCTACATTTTTATACTTTTTCACGCTTTTTCGACATTAAAACATACATATTATAATATTTTTTCAAATGTTCTTCTTTAAATGGTCCTATCTTTTCTAGATAATTTCCTATTAAATTATTTAGTTCACGATTTACAATCATATCTATTTCTTTACTATATTTCATCTTTACTTTATGATATTCATATTCACCCTTATCTAGAACTCTAAATGTTCCATCTGGAAACACTCTTAAATCTAAATCGTAGTCTATATACTTAATCGTTTTATCTTCTATAATATATGGGCTTGCAATATTACAGTAATAGTATATGCCTTGCTTTTTAAATTGTGATATTATATTAAACCACTTATGTTTGTAAAAGAATAATATTGCTGGTTCTTTAGTCATCCACCTTCTACCATCAATTTCTGTTACTCTTGCTCTATTATTGGCACACACTATAAAATCATCGTTCACTTCTAATACAATAGTTTCATCCCAATTACGATAAATTTGGCCATTGTGTTTATAACATTGTATTTTTAGAACGTCTCCTTTTTTTACACTTTCCATAAAATCTCCTTCTATACATATTATAACCCAAAAATACAAGCGGTCAAAGTAATTTTACAAAAAAGAATTTATTAGCATCATGTATTTACAACATTTCCACAACTATTTTTTATACTATAGCACATTTTTTTAAATATCATATAATAATGTAGGTGTTAAAATGAATAATAATATTTCACTTGATAAAGCTAATTTAAATGAAAAATATTACATAGAAAAAGTTTTGTTAGATGAACATACTAAAAAAAGAATTTATGACTTAGGTATGATCGAAAACACAGTAATAGAAGCATTATATAGAAGTCCATTTAATGATCCAACTGCTTATTTAGTAAGAGGAACAATTATTGCAATAAGAAATGAAGATGCTAAAAAAATAATTGTAAGGAGGATGTAAATGGGACTAACAAGCAAATCTATGGGGTTAAACGTTCTTACAAATGAATTTTTATATAAGGATAATGAATGCGACATAGTAATCGCATTAGTGGGAAATCCAAATGTGGGAAAAAGTACTATTTTTAATGAACTTACAGGAATGAATCAACACACTGGAAATTGGACGGGTAAAACTGTAGCATCAGCGTTCGGAAAATATAATTATAACGATGAAAATTTCATACTAGTAGACTTACCCGGCACATATTCACTAACCCCTAATTCTAAAGAAGAAGAAGTAACTAGGGATTTTATAGGTTTTTATAACCCACTTGTTACAGTTGTAGTAATAGATGCAACTAGTATAGAAAGAAACTTAAATTTAGTATTTCAAACAATGGAAGTTGCTGATAATGTAATTTTATGCATCAACTTAATGGATGAAGCAGAAAAGAAAAACATAAAAATTGATATAGACGCTTTAAAAAAAGAATTAAATATTCCTGTAATTGCAATAAGTGCTAGAAATAAATCCGAATTAGAAAAAATAAAAAGAGAAATATACAATCATAGTTCCGAAAAAAATATAACTCCAAGGAAATTAAAATATAAAAGTGATATAGAACACTCAATAACTAACATAGAAATTTGTTTAAACGAAATATTTAAAAACAAAAATAATAGATGGCTAAGTATAAAACTACTCACTGACAAAAGTATAATTGACTCTATAAAATCATTCTTAAATTATGATATAACAAAAGACATTTTGCTTATGAAGAAAATAGAAGATGAAAAGAAAAAATATGAAGATATAAATAAAGAAATTACTAAAAATATAGTTCTTGAAGCTGAAAGAATATATATAAAATGCGTAACTTTAAATAAAAACAATAAAACTAGTAAATTAGATAAAATTCTAACATCAAAAATAACAGGAATTCCAATAATGATGTTGATGTTTGCACTCATTTTTTGGATAACCATTAAAGGTGCAAACTACCCTTCTACTCTTTTATCAAACATTTTATTTAGTCTAGAACCTCACATTTATAATTTTCTTAACATATTAAAACTACCAACTGTTATAATTGATTTAATAGTAAATGGGATGTATAGAACTTTAGCATGGGTAGTATCTGTAATGCTTCCACCAATGGCTATATTCTTTCCATTATTTACATTATTAGAAGACTTAGGTTTCTTACCTAGAATAGCATTCAATTTAGACAAATTATTCAATAAAGCATGTGCTCATGGAAAACAATCTTTAACGATGTGTATGGGGTTTGGATGTAATGCTTGTGGTGTTGTAGGTGCTAGAATAATCGACTCAAAAAGAGAAAGACTAATTGCAATACTTACTAACAATTTCATACCATGCAATGGTAGATTCCCAACTATAATAACACTTATAACAATATTTTTCGCATCTTCATCAATAAAATCCACAATAATTCTATTTTCCTTTATAGCACTATCAGTCATAATAACACTAATAATATCCAAAATACTATCTAAAACAATATTAAAAGGGATGCCATCATCATTTGTATTAGAATTACCACCATTTAGAAAACCACAAATAGGAAAAGTTATAGTTAGATCTATTTTTGATAAAACATTAAATGTTTTAGGTAGAGCTATAATAGTAGCAGCACCCATGGGAATTATCATATGGTTACTTTCAAACATATACATAAATGAAATATCTCTTTTAAAGCAATTATCTTCAACTCTAGATCCATTTGCAAAATTATTTGGATTAGATGGAGTAATATTACTTGCCTTTATACTAGGATTCCCTGCAAACGAAATAGTTATACCAATAGCAATAATGGCATATATGTCAGAATCAAAACTAACAAACCTAGACATTTCATCATTAAAAATACTTCTCATAGATAATGGTTGGACATATTGTAGAGCACTATGTACGATAATATTCTCATTATGCCACTTCCCATGTGGTACAACATGTCTAACAATTAAAAAAGAAACAAACAGTATAAAATGGACAATAATAGCTATACTATTACCTACTGTTGTAGGATTATCACTATGCTTTATAATAAATCTTATATTTAAAATAATATAATAAAAAATAGGAATCACCTATTTTTTTATAGTAGATAAACTTTTAATTTTCTCAATTGAACTACATGCCCTAGCGTATTCATTTGATAGAAAAGAAATAACTTCTCTTAACTCTTCATGACTTTTAGCAACAACATCATTATCATTTAATACAGAAAAAACATATTTTCTACCTTCATAATTTTGATAACAAACATTAGATGAAAAAGACTGTATTTCACGGAGTATAAAAGTAAATTTATCTTGAGAATTAACTAAATCCATAAATGATGCCTTTTCTTCAACATATATACTAAAAGGAGTAAAACCACGAATTGTATCTCTTATCTCTTGATATTCAAATACATCTATCTTAGCAAGATTATTTGGTATTGCATACTCTTCTTTTACTGGTAATTTTAATAAAAAAGAAATATTGTTCCCATTTACATAAATAATACATTAGAATAAAATTATTCAAAATGTGGTGTTTATTATAAACTAAAATATATTTTTGTCAACATAGTGATAATATATTCATTAAAATAGTGAAAAAAAAACCAGATATGAAAATCTAGGTTTAATATATTAAAATCGCTATTAAAAGCGAACTCATGCTCTGGCACGGAAACTGAACGAGTTTCCAAATTCTAATTTTAACTATTATTTTTGTTTAATACTTTGGTTTTTATCTTTTACTGAATACTCATCTAAACCATATTCTGTCATCCTATACCAGTTAGCCTTATTATCCATACAACAATACATTTGATAATCTGTTTGATTAGGTCTATACATCATTTCACCATGCATTATACCAAATCCCTCTG
>CALVQZ010000083.1 GCA_944358275.1 uncultured Bacilli bacterium | reverse complement strand
TCAGTTATTTCTACATTATTACTACTTTTTTTATTATATTGTAACTTATTCTTCTTTACTTTTTCTATATTATCTATACCTTTTTTATTCCATTCAAATAATATTCTATCTATATATCTAAAATTATTAACACCATTAAATACTGCTTCTTTAAGTGCTGCTAAAATTATTTCTTCTTTATAATTACATTCGATCCATCCATTTATTAGTTCATACTCTATAGGCGATAAACTTCTTCCTAATTCTTTTTCAAAAGTAGAATAAATATTATTTTCATGATTTTCTACTGGAGTATCTATAAGTTGCAAGAATATTTTATTATAAAATAAATCTAAATTTATATATTCTTCTAATTTAGAAGATTCATTTTTCTTAAGTTCAATATGAATTAGTTTTTTCTCTACTAATTCATTTATCATATTCATAAGTTCACTTACATTCATATTCAAATCAGAAGACATTTTATGATAATCACATACGATAGGTTCTTTTAAATTTATAATATATATAAGTAGCAATGTCATTTCAGATGAAATACCAAGCATTTTATAATTCTTTATTAAAAAACTAGGTACTACATAATCTCTTAATTTTAATAATTCAATTACTTTTCCATTCATTTTATCACCTACTCTAATTATATATTTTATAAAAAGAAAATCAAATAACAAAATATTAACTATTGTAAATATTTTGTTACCGTTTTTAAATTTTATATAAACATTTTATTTTTTATACAACTAATAATTCTTTAAAATATATTCTTTTATCTTTTCTTTATTATTTTTTACCTTAGATGTTACTATCTTAACTTCTAAATCTTCATATAACTTAGAAATCCAATTTCCTGGTTTTTTATCTAATAACTTTAATATTTCATCAGTTGTTATATTTATCTCTTTTTTAGATTTAATCGGTAAATTTCTTTCTAATCTAACAATTACATTCTTATTTATACCAAGTATTTCTGCTGCTATAGAAGTAGTATATAATCCATATTTATATATTTCATATTTACCTATAGTTTTATTTTCAACTATACTTAATATGTTTTTAATAGAAACTATTTCTATCTTTGTAAAAGGATATTTATCTAAAACATCAAGTTGAGCCCATATACCTAATATATCAGTGGTATATTTTATCTTCAATAAATTCAATTCCAAATACTCATCTAAATTAAATGATTTTATGAGTTTTATCCCATATTTTACATTTTTACTTGCAAATATCTTATTTAATTCTATCTTCTTTCTATCATAAGAAATATCTTTTAAATAGTGAGCATTTTCTTTAATACCACTTATTACATCTTTATCTAATTTAAAATTTAAAGTAGTTGCAAATCTAATTGCTCTAAGTATTCTTAAAGGATCTTCATAAAACTTATCTTTGGCATTTCCTAAAGATTTAATAATCTTTTTATTTATATCTTTCTTACCATCAAATAAATCTATTATATTACCATCTATATCCATACACATAGAATTTATAGTAAAGTCTCTTCTTACTATATCTTCAAATAATTCATTAGTGTACTCGATTTCTACTGGCCTTCTATTTTCATATTTTAACTCTTTTCTAAAAGTTGTTATTTCATATCTAATACCTTTATGTCTAATAGTAACTGCACCATATTTTTCTTTAGGAAGTATCGCATTATCAAATATTTTAATTAAATCTTTAGGTTTGGCATTAGTACATATATCAACATCATAAGATTTAATTTTCATAAAATAATCTCTAACATAACCTCCAACTATATATGCTTTATATCCATGTTTTTCTATTTTCTTAAGGATTTCTAAACTATCATTTAACATTTTTTCACCACCTTAATTATAACCCAAAAAAAAGATAAAGACAACGCTTTATCTTAAATGACTATTTTACAGCTTCTTTTAATTTGCTTCCAACTTTAACTGTAACAACATTTTTAGCAGGAATCTTAATAGTTTCACCTGTTTGTGGATTACGAGCAGTACGTGCTTCTCTTTTCTTCTTTTCAAAAGTTAAGAATCCAACTAAAGAAACTTTTCCTTCCTTAGTTACTCCTTTTGTAACTCCTTCTACAAATGCGTCTAATAGACGACTTGCTTCAGCTTTAGATACTTCAGCCTTTTCAGCCATAAATTCTACTAATTCAGTTTTTGTCATTTTTATTTACCTCCCATATCTTAAGCAATCTATGCTTACATATATAAATTACCATTTTTAATGCATAAAATCAAGTATTTACTTAATATTTTATTAAAAAATATTATATTAAACATCGATATTATAACTTTCTACATCAGGAATAAGTTCAAAATAAACATTATCTATCTTATCATTTAATTTTTTTGTACATAATATTGTTTTTTCTTTTAACTCTTTTATATCAATCATTTCATTAGCTATCTTAAAATAACTAGATACCCATATCTTTCTACCTGTTTTAATAATATCATAGTATATTATATCTATATTGGAATCTTTAAAATTATCTTCTATAATTTTTTTAATTTCACCTACTATCTCTTTACTAGGTGCGAATAAAAGAACACTAGATATATTTTCTTTTAATACTTTATATAAATCAGGTATCATTATAATACTGCTAATAATAACTACTATTTGGTCAAAATAAGGGACTATACCATTTAAAAAAGTACCCTTTAAAAAGTGAATTGCTAAAAATGCAATAGATAAACTTAAACTATAAAATGCATCTGATTTCCACGATAATATTTCTACTTTTAGTGTTGGTGAATCTATTTTTTTGTTTAAATTTCTAATTATTAACCAAGGTATAAGATTTCCTATAAAAAGTATAAATTGAAAAAATGATATTTCTTTTACATCTATTATTTTTCCACCATCTAAAATTAAAAGAACTGCATTTACAACTATACTTATATTAAGCATTAAAATCATAAATGTTTTTATTAAAATAAAGAAAGACTCTAATTGCAAAAATCCAAATGGTTTCTTTTCAGATATTGGTTCGTGATATAATTTTAATAAAAATATGGTTAAAATTACTATTATTGTATCCACCGAATCATATAATGCATCCATAAGCATGGCTTGTGAATCTGTTTTAAATGCCATAATAATACCAACAATAAGCAATAATATACCTGCTAATAGCGAAAATAACATAGTTTGTTTTTCTTTTCTTTTCATAAATCTCCTCTTAAAATATTTTTGGTAGTGTGCAATGTTTTTCACACTACCACTTGTTTTTTCCTTTATTATAAGACTTTTTCTATATTTTTCTTTCCCCCTCTTTTTTATGAGATCTTTTTATAGAATATATCTTTTTTGCTATCAAA
>CALVQZ010000082.1 GCA_944358275.1 uncultured Bacilli bacterium | reverse complement strand
AAAAGGCAAGCACAAGAAGCTTCACAGGTATGCCCTATAACGAATTTTTAGGCTCGTCTTCCTAACGAACAAATCAACTAGGATACTGCTCCACGTAACACATTATAGCACATTTTTTTCATTTTGTAAACTATGACTAGTGCCACATATAAAGGATATCTAATTTTTTATCACTTCAGCATTTTCTAGCTCTATTGCTTTAAGTATAATGCACCTATCATTCTATAACGCTATAATACTTTTGTTATTATTCCATACCATTTTAATATTTTATCTCCTAATTTTTTCAGTTGTGAAATATATAAATAAACATAATATTTGACATTTACAATAAAAATATAATATTAAAAACGTCTTCTGACGTTTTTAATATGAGTTAAAGTTATTTGCACATCCACATTCATCTACATTTGTTATGATATCTTCTTCACAACAAGTATATTGTGGTATGTAAACATGCTTATAGATATGATTATTGATTATTCGTGTGTTAATTGGGCAGATGTGTTCTATCTCATGTATAATATCCTTTTGTACACATTTTTCTATTGGTTCTTCATATATAGGTCCACAATTCATAACAGGCATATCACAAGGACATTTTCTATTATTCATAAACATATTAAATCCTCCTTATCTATAACTATAATATGAAAAAAAGGTTATCTTGTTAGTGTGATAACCTAATAATATTTATTTTGCTTCATACCAGTTAGAGCCAGTAGATATTTCAACTTCTAGTGGTACTTCCAATTTATATGCATTTTCCATCGTTTCTTTCACTAATTCTTTTAATGTTTCTAATTCTTCTTTTTTTACATCGAATATTAGTTCATCGTGTATTTGTAATACCATCTTACTCTTTAATTTTTTTTCATTCATCTTTTTATATATATCTATCATAGCTTTTTTTATTATATCTGCACTTGCTCCCTGTATTGGTGTATTTAATGCTATTCTTTCACCTGCTTGCCTTATCATATAATTAGTATTATTTAATTCATCTATAGTTCTTTTTCTTCCCATCATAGTTCTTACATAGCCATCTTCTTTTGCTTTTGATACGACTTTATCTAGATATTCTTTTACTCCTTTAAATGCTTGAAAATATTTATCAATAAACTCTTGTGCTTCTGTTATTGGAATATCTAAATTTTCAGAAAGTTTAAAACCACTCATGCCATATATTATGCCAAAATTAACTGTTTTTGCTTGATGTCTCATCTCACTATTTACTTGATCTTTTGTCACATTAAATACTTCCATAGCTGTTTTTGTGTGTACATCTATTCCACTTTTAAATGCCTCAATAAGCTTAGGTGCTTTAGATAAATGTGCTAAAAGTCTAAGTTCTATTTGTGAATAATCAGATGACATAATAAAGTCATTTTCTGGAACAAAAGATTTTCTAATTAGTTTTGCATATTCATATCTAGTAGGTATATTTTGTAAATTGGGGTATGATGATGAAAGTCTTCCCGTTCTTGTTAATGTTTGATTAAAAATCGTGTGAATTTTACTATCTTTATGTATAAAGTCTTCTAATCCTACTATGTAAGTTCCATAAATTTTAGATAACATTTTATATTCTAATATTTTGTCTACTATAGGATATTTATTTTTATACTTAGAAAGATGTTCTTTATCTGTTGTCCTTTTCTTATTAGCAGGTACACCTATTTTATCATAAAGAATATCTGCTAACTGACGTGGTGAATTGATATTAAATTCTTCACCTGCCATATTATATATATCTTTCTTTAATAATTCTATTTTTATATTTATTTCTTCTTTCATACTTTCTAAAATAGATGGATCTACTTTCATACCTGTTAATTCCATATCTGTAAGTACATATACTAAAGGTAGTTCTATATCTTTATATAAAGTAATATCTTCACTACTTAATCGATTTAATAATTCATCGTGTGTTTCATAAATAAATTTAGCTTTTTTTACAGCTTCTTTACTAACTTCATCTATGTTATAAATTCCTTTTTTATATAAATTTTCAATAAATTCAGTATTATATCCAAACGTATTTGCCATATATGAAACATCATCTTTAGTATTCATTTCAAGCAAATATCCTATAATCATAGTATCAAAATCATAATTAGTAGTGTTTACTCCTATCTTATTTAAAGAAACGATTGTCTTTTTTATATCGTATGTATATTTATTTATTTTAGTTAGGAATGTTGGATTTTCTTTAAGTAAATCACTTGGAATAAACCCACTAATCTCATCATTATAAATACCCATCCCTATTACTTTACCATCATGATAGTTTATATTATCTACCTCTAAAAAGATAGCAACATCTTTTTTTATGTTTATTTCATTTATATCTTTAAAGACTACTACATCTTCTACTACATTATCTTTTACATTTATATTTTTTATAAACGAATAAAATTCTAATTCTTTATAAATATCATTTAATTTTTCACTTGGACCTTTATATAAAATATCTTCTATAGTTAATTCTACTGGTACTTCTTTATATATAGTTGCAAGTTGTTTTGACATAAATGCACTATCTTTTCCATTATTTAATTTTTCAAATAATTTTCCTTTTACTTTGTCTAAATTTACATATATATTTTCTACACTTCCATATTCTTGTAAAAGTTTAAGTGCAGTTTTTTCTCCTATACCACTAACACCTGGTATATTATCAGATGAGTCTCCTTGTAATCCTTTTAAATCTATCATTTTACTAGGTTCTATTCCATATTCTTGCATGAATGTATTTTTATCCATCATTATGTAATCTTTTGATTTTAATAGTTTTACTTTAACTTTATCATTTATTAGTTGTAATAAATCTTTATCAC
Source organism: uncultured Bacilli bacterium (assembly GCA_944358275.1). Lineage (GTDB taxonomy): Bacteria > Bacillota_I > Bacilli_A > RF39 > UBA660 > CAG-1193. Next base: position 2,963 of record CALVQZ010000082.1, on the reverse strand, counting down.
TACTTATAATTAATCCCTCATAATTATCATCATTTGTTACCATCATTGAAAATGTTCCTATAATATCATCTGCCTCATATCCATCTATTTCAAACCATTTAATTCCCATTGCATCTAACATTTCTTTTGCTACTACAAATTGTTGTCTTAATTCACTTGGAGTTTCTATTCTTCCTGCTTTATATTCATGATAATTATCGTGTCTAAATGTTTTTCCTTTATCGAATGCGACTAAAATATAGCTTGGAGATTCTTCATTTAATATTTTATTCATCATATTAGCAAATCCATATAATGCATTTGTAGGAAATCCTTTTGAATTTTTCATTACATTACCCATATATGCAGTTGCATAATAACTTCTAAACATTAAATTGTTCCCATCTACCAATATTACTTTTTCCACTTTATCACCTTCAATAATAATTGTATCATAAAACCAAAATATCTACCATAATTTAACAAAAAAACGACCATTATAGTCGTTATTAACAATATGGCGGAGCAGGAGGGATTTGAACCCTCGCAGCAGTTACCCACTCTACACCCTTAGCAGGGGCGCCTCTTCAGCCTCTTGAGTACTGCTCCAACATTTATAATTATATAAGATTTTTTTATATTTGTAAAGGAGTATTATTCAATTTTAAATAATACTCCTTTTTCTTTATTCTCTACACTTATTTGATAACCATATAATTCTACACTTTTCTTTACTATAGATAAACCTAATCCAAATTTTCCTTTTATTCCTTTTTTATATTGAGTAAAAACATCTTTAATTAAATTATTATCAATATTTTCACCATCATTATAAAATTCTAATTTATTATCTTTTATAGTAACTTCTATCTTTTTATCAGCATAAACCATAAAGTTACCAAATATATTATCAAATATCACCTTCCATATATCATATGTGCCTCTTAATATATTCTCTTTTTCTATATTGATAATCCACTTTATATCTCTTCTTTGTAATTTGTATTTTTTTACTAAATCATTAAGTAAATCAGTAACATCGATAGTTTCATTTTTTATTTCACCATTTTCTTTTAAATAACTAATCTTATTTAATTCTAAAATTTTATTAACATCACTCGATAATATCTTAATTTCATCATCGATAGTGTCTATAGCTTCTTCATAAGATATTATCTTATCATTAGCAGCTTCTACATAACTACTAATTACAGCAATTGGAGTTTTTAACTCGTGTGAAAGGCTTTGGTACATATTAGTTTTGTATTCTTCTTTTGAATTTAGTTCTTTTCTCATTTCTTCAACAGAATTTATTAGGGAATTTACTTCATCATTTATTTTGAAAGTATAAGTATGATCATATTTATTATTATCAATATTATCAACTTTTTCTTTAATTTTTGTAATCTTATTTACTAAATGATTATTCCAAATTACTAGTATGAGTGTGATTGTAAATATAGTTATTGCAACAACAGGGAATATTATAAAGCTCATCATTTTTCTTTGATTTACTATAAACTCATCATCAGTTAAAGTAATTATTTTTGTATTGTCTTTATTACTTGTACTATAATAATATGTTTGGTCGTCAAGTATGAATTTTCCATAACTTTTTGTAGTAATACTGTTTATTAAATTTACATCTTTTTTATTAAAATAGTTTGTGAAGTTTGAAGAAATATATATATTATTATTATTTTTTATTATGTGTACTACATTTTTTCTACTTGAATCATTTTTATTTTGAATAAATGATAGTGGTTGACTTAAAATCTCATATATATTTTTTTCATAGAAAGGAGTGAGCAAATTAGGAAGAATTAAAATAAGGGAAATTAAAGATAGTATTAGGGAAAAAACTACTATAGCTCCTAATTGCCTTTTTAAATCTAAATTTTTTAACACATTTTTAATCTTACTAATCATGATAATCTATATCCATAGCCATAAATAGTGTTAATATTAAGTTTTTTCATTTTACTTCTTAATCTTCTTACTAAATCATCCACTACTCTATCATTACCAAAATAATCTTCATTCCATACTGAACTTAATATCTCTTCTCTTGAAAATGACTTACCAACATTATTGACAAATAAAAGCAATAGCTCAAATTCTAGGGTCGTTAATTTTATTTCAAAATCATTTTCCGTTACTTTTCTTTTATCTACATCTATCTTATATTCGTCATATGTTAATTTATTGAATGAATCATTATAAACTCTTTTTATTATATTATTAACCCTAAGTACTAGTTCTTTTGGGGAGTAAGGTTTTGTAATATAATCATCACTTCCAAGTTCAAGTCCTATAATCTTATCTAAATCTTGATCTCTTGCCGATGTAAATATTATTGGTACTTTCTCATCCGTTTCTCTTATTTTCTTTATAAGATCGTAACCACTAATATCATCACCTAGCATTATATCTAATATCCATAAATGTACTTTTTCAGTGACATCGAGCGCATCTTTTCCACTGAAACATTGTACAACTTTATATTCTTTCTCAAGATAAGTTTTTATAAGGTCATTAAGTTTTTTCTCGTCTTCGACCAAACATACTGTAAACATATTTAATCACCTCTTATATCAATTATATCACTTTTTCTCTACATTATCACCTCCATGATTTAATAATAATATTTAACTATTGCAAAAATATAATAAAATTATGTGAAAAAATGTGATAAAAGATATTTTTGTAATAAAAGTTGTTATAATCTTTTATGATTATTAACTTGCATTTAGTTATAGGTTATATATATCAGTTTTTGTTCATAAACTGTTTTATATAAGAATATATTTTATTCATAAAAAAAGTGAATTTGTAAATAATACAGCTTCACTTTTTGTACAAATTTATATATCTATGTTAGACCATAATGTTGAAGAAAAGAAAATATAGATATATAATAATAAAGGTGATAGAAGTGGAAGATGTAAAAGAAATAATATTAAAATTAACAGAACAAGAAAAAG
>CALVQZ010000081.1 GCA_944358275.1 uncultured Bacilli bacterium | reverse complement strand
TATATTTTATTTAATCCATTAAAAAATATAGGTATTTACTAGAGTTATTACCTATATTATATAAATAATATTACTTTTTTTACATTTGTTTACATTAAAAAAGTACATAGAATTTATCTTGTACTTTTACTTAACTTTTTTATATTTTTAAATATTTTTTTACTGAACCTGCACTACCAAACATACCTACCACTACTCCTATTATTAGTAATATTAGTGATACTATATATATAAATGGTGTTGGTGATACTAATTGTAAGAATGGGGAAATGTTTTCTAAACTTACAAAATTATATAATGCATTATATCCATATATTGTTATTATTATTGGTAGTAATGAGCCTAAAAATCCTAGGAATAGTCCTTCTACTACGAATGGTAATTTTATATTAAAGTTTGATGCTCCTACTAGACGCATTATTTCAATTTCTTTTCTTCTTGAGAATATTGTTATTTTTATAGTATTACTTACTAAGAATACTGTTACTAATACTAATGCTACTACAATTATTATTAAGAATTTTTCTATAACGCTTAATACTGATAGTAATTGTTCTACTATTCCTTCTCCATATCTTACTATTCCAACTTTATCTATTTTCTTTATTTGCTCTGCTGTTTCTCCTATTTTTTCTATATCTTTTACTTTTATAGAAAATGTATCTGCAAGTGGGTTTTCATTTTCATCCCAACTTTCTATTATTTTTTCAAACATTTCTGAACTTTCTTTCCATGATTCTGCAACTTGTTTTTTATTTTCATACTCATATGTATCTATATTATCTATTTCGTTTATTTCTTTTTCTATATTTTCTATATCTGTTGTTGTCGCATCATTTTCTATAAATACGACTATTGAGAAGTCTTTTTTAATAAGTACAGCTATGTTTTCTATGTTGTATGAAAGTACCATCGATACTGATACGATTAAAAGAGTTATAGTTATACATGATATTGATGCGATTGATAATGAAAAATTTCTAAATACGCTTTTAAATGCATCTCTTATACTTCTTCCTAATATTCTAAATAGTTTCATCGTTATATGTTCCTTTCTCGTAATCTTTTTTTAATTTACCAGCTTCTATTAGTATAACTCTTTTTTTCATTCTATTAACCATTTCTTTATCATGTGTTGCCATTATTATTGTTGTTCCATTGTTATTTATTTCTTCTAATACTTTCATTATTTCCCAACTTGTATCTGGATCTAGATTCCCTGTTGGTTCATCACATAATAGTAACTTTGGTTCATTTACTATTGCTCTTGCAATTGCAACTCTTTGTTGTTCTCCACCTGATAATTGATCCGGATAATTTTTTGCTTTATTTTTAAGCCCTACTTGATTTAATGCTTTTATTGTTTTTTCTCTTATTTCTTTACTTGGAAGTCCTAAGATTTCTAATGCGAATGCTACATTTTCATATACTGTTAATTTAGGAAGCAATTTAAAATCTTGGAATACTATTCCTAATTTTCTTCTTAATTTGTATACTTTCCTATTTCTTAGTTTTGCTACATCTATACCACCTATTATTACACTACCTTTAGTAGGTTTTTCTTCTCTATATAGCATTTTTATTAGTGTTGATTTACCACTACCTGATGCTCCTATTACAAATGCAAAATCTCCTTTTTTTACTTTTAAATCAAAATCATATATTGCTGTAACACCTGTTTTATATTTTTTTTCTAAATTTTTTATTGTGATTAATTCCATACTTCACCTCTATCATTATTCATTATATCACGTGTGATACTAATTAGTAAATGAAAGAGAGTTTAATTTTTTTAATTTACTATCGTGTATATTTTTGAATATGTTATTAAAAATTTACAAAAATGCACAGAATATTTTGATTTTATTATGCAAAAATGTTAAAGTTAATTTGAGATAATTTAATTGTTATATAAAATAAATGAATATAATTCTAGATATTAAATAAAGCATTAAAAAAAGTTATATATTAAATGTTGGTTTACATTTCAACTTTTTTATGATAAAATTTAAACTGTAAAGGAGATGGTAGTATGAATGAAATTGGAAAGAATTTAAAGAGAGTTAGATTGTTAAGAAATATGTCTCTTGATGAAGCTGGTAAACTTCTTAATATGTCTGCTACTGCTGTTTCTAAGTATGAAAAAGGAGAAATATTGCCAGATTCAAAAAAACTTATTGATTTTGCAAATGCATATAATGTTAAGTCTATTTATTTATTAAAAGTATATAATACTCCTATGATGAAGTTTACTTCATTTAGAAAGAAGAAAAGATTAGTTGGAAAAAATCTTGAACTTTTAGAGGATTTAATTCAAAATGAAGTTGCTAAGTATTTAGAGGTTATTGAGTTAAATAATTTAGATAATAGTGTTAGATTAAAAAAATATTCTTGTAATAGTATAGAAGATGCTGAAAGAATTGCAAATGAATTTAGAAATTATATAAAAATATCTAATAAACAGCCAATATCAGATTTGATTAACATTCTTGAAAATTTAGGTATTGTTATTATTCAAATTAAAAATTTAGATAATCGTTTTAATGATTTTGATGGTTTAAGTGAAGTAGTAAATAATATTCCTATTATTGTTTTACTCGATGACATTAAGGATGGTGCAAGACAAAGATTTACTATTGCACATGAATTAGGCCATTTACTATTAAATATAGATAATGGTAATTTAGATGAAGAAAAATTATGTAATAGATTTGCAAGTGCTTTATTGATGCCTAAAGATGCGGTTATAAATGAATTTGGAGAGTCAAGAAGTAATATAAATTTCTTTGAATTAGATGCTTTTAAAAATGAGTTTAAAGTTAGTTATACAGCTACTTTATATAGATTGAAAGATTTGAATATTATAACAGAACATTTATATAAGAAACTAAGCATATTTTTAAGTCAAAAAATAGGAAAGAATGATCCAAATCCTATTCAACCTGAAGTATCATATCAATTTAAAAAAATTGTATATAAATTAGAAGCTGATGAAATTATTTCATTAAATAAAGCTTGTGAATTATTAGGGGTTTGTGTTGATGATTATAACAAAGAAAATAATAATTACTGATACGAATATAATAACTGACTTAAATAATGCTGATGTATTAGAAGAATTTATTAACTTAGATAATGTTTATATAAGTGATATGCTTAAAAGTGATGAAATAAATTTTAAAACTGGTAATGTTAAGTTGATTAGTAAATTTAAAGTTATTTCTGTAACACCTAAAGAGTTGTTAGAAGTAAGTAATTTATCTATTGTAGAAAAAAAATTATCTGCATATGATTTACTTAATTATGTTATTGCAAGAGATAATGATTTTATACTTGCTATAGGCGATAATAGATTAAAGAATTATTCTGAAAGTAATGGTGTTAGAGTAATTAGAACATTAAAAATTATAAAGTTGATGAAAGAATATAATGTTATTACTTGCGAAAAGGCAGTAAATGCTTGTATTTTATTGAGTAAATGTCCTAATACTAGGATCCCAAAAAAAGATATTGATGATATTATAAATGAATTTAAAAATAAGGTTACATCATAAGAAGTACCCTTATTTTTAATTAGTTATTTCTTTATTGTGTGTGTGATATGAATCTGTTATTATGTAAAATGCATCTTTGTCTATTTCTTCTATATATTTTTTTAGTTTTACATATTCTCTTGTTGATATTACTGTCATTAAAACATGATATTTTTCTTTTGTATATCCTCCTGTTGCATCTATTTCTGTAACTCCACATTTTAATTTATTTTTTATAATATCGCTTACTTCTTCTTGTTTTTTTGTCATTATATAAAACATTTTTTTATTCGATACTCCAAGTACTATTCTATCTGTTATATTACTTGAAACATATAATATAATTATTGCATATAAAATACTATTTATACCAAAGATGAAACCACCTGATAATATAAGTATTGCATCTACAATGAATGTAGCATTTCCAATAGTTATTTTTGCTTTATCTGATATTATTTTCTTTAGTACATCTAGTCCTCCTCCAACAAATCCATTTTTAAATATTAGTCCACATCCAGCACCATATAGTACTGCTGAACATATACAATGTAGTAGTTTATTAGAGTAATCTAGGTTTACTATGTTTGGTAAGTTTTCAAATAATTTTATGAATATTGGATATAGTATTGAACAAAATAGTAATTTTTTTGTTTCTTTTAAACCATAAAAGATAATATTTAGTAAGATCATCAATATGTATGTAATTGTAACTATAGTAGTAGTATCTATATTTAATAATCCATTTATCAGTACAGCAAATCCTGCTGTACCTCCTACTACTATTTTTAATGGTGAGATAAATAGACTAAAAGAAAGTGCAGATAAAATAGTACCTATTGTTGCAATTAAGTACGCATATATTTTATTACGCACCGCCTTTCACCTCATATGAATCAGTTATTACAAAAAATACATCGTTATCTATCGCACTTATTCCTTCTTTTAATTTATAATATTGTCTTGTAGGTATAACACACATTAACATTTTTTGTCTTTCTTTTGTATAGCCTCCTTTTACAGGAAATATAGTTACACCATGACCTAGTTCATTCATTATATAATCTTTTACTTTTTCTTCTTCATCTGTAATTATATAGAATGCTTTACTTTTTGATATTCCTATCATTATTCTATCTGTTATAATACTTAATATATAAAGTATTATTAGTGCATAAAGCATACTGTTCCATCCATATACAAAGCCACCTATTACTACTATTGAACCATCAACTATAAGCATTGCTGTTCCTATTGAAGTATGAAAATATTTTGCAATAATTTGATTTAATATATCAGTCCCACCTGTGGTAAAACCCATTTTAAATGTTAATCCATAGCCTGTTCCTCTTACTACTCCTGCTACTATTGCTACTAGTAATAAGTCATTTGAATCTATTTTTATATAGTTTGCTACATCGCTTGTAAGTGTTACAAAAAGCGGGAATAGGATTGTTCCTATAACTGAACCCATAGATGTTTTTACACCTAAAAGTGGAAAACTAATAATAAGTAAAAATGCACATAGAATTGTAATTAGTAAGTTAGGATCTATAACATGCTTTAATAAGTTAGCAATACCATCTACATCTCCTGCTACTATATTATTAGGTTTTAAAAATAAATTATATGCAAATGCATATAAAAACAATCCTAAAGATAGTGTTAAATATTTTTTTATTTCTTTTATAAGTCTTTCTTTCACTTTATCACTTCCTTTAAATATGATTCAATGAACATATTTATATCTCCATCTAATACTGCAAGTACATTAGTATTTTCTGTATTAGTTCTATGATCTTTTACCATAGAATATGGATGCATTACATAACTTCTTATTTGAGAACCGAAGTTTATTTCTTTTTTTGTACCTCTTATTTTTTTTAATTCTAATGCTTTTTCCTCTATTTTCATTAAATATAATTTATTTTTTAATAATTCTAATGCTTTTTCTTTATTTTTTATTTGACTTCTTTCATTTTGACATGTAACTACTATTTTAGTAGGTAGATGTGTAATTCTTACTGCTGAATCTGTAGTGTTTACTGATTGTCCCCCTGCTCCACTACTTCTATATACATCTATTTTTAAATCTTCTTGTTTTATGTCTATTTGTATTTTCTCATCAAATTGTGGTGTTATTTCTACTGACGCGAATGTAGTATGTCTTCTTTTATTTGAATCAAAAGGGGATATTCTAACTAATCTATGTACTCCTTTTTCGCATTTTAAGTATCCATATGCATAGTCTCCTTTTACTAATATAGAAATATTTTTAAGGCCTACCTCATCTCCTATTTCTTTATCAAGAATTTCATATTTATAATTATTTTGGTCACACCATCTAGTATACATTCTATAAAGCATGTTTACCCAATCGCAACTTTCAGTACCACCTGCACCACTATGTATTTCTAATACACAATTGTTTTTATCGAATTCTCCACTTAATAGAGTAATTATTTCAAATTTTGACATTTCATCTTCCATAGAATCTAATTCTAATTCTATTAGTTGCTTTAATTCTTCATCATATTCTAATTTTAATAATTCTAATTCTTCTTCTTTATTTTTTAATTGTTCTTTAAATTTAAATACTTCATCTTTTATATTTTTTAAATCTTTTAATTTTAAAATTATTTCATTTGATGTTTTTTGATCGTTCCAAAATCCTTCTTTTTGTGTTTCTTTTTCGAGGCTTTCTATTTCCTGCAATTTACTATCTAAGTCAAAGTAACCTCCAAAATTCTATTACTTTTTCTTTTAAAATTATTATTTTATTTTCTATTTCTTTTAAGTCCATTTACATCACCTATTATTTTGATTATAACATAAAAAAGTTCAATTCACAATCACTTGAAAACAAAGGAATTTAAAGGGATTGCTAAACTTTTTAAGTGCTTATAGTGCCTTAAATTTGCCTACGTTAGTAACACGATAGTAACAAATTTTAATTTTAAAATTTACACAATGTCGTGCATTTTGTTGATTTTTGCACGACATTGTGCTAAAATGATTTTGAGGTGATTAATATGATTTATTCTTATAAAGAAGTATTACAGAAATATGGAAGTAGATATAACATTGAAAAAGCACTAAAAAACAAAGAAATTTATAGACTAGTTAAGGATATTTATTCAGAAAAATCTTTTATCAATCCATTAATATTGTATTCCAAAAAATATCCATATGCAGTTATTACAATGGATTCGGCTTTTTACTACTATAATCTAACAGATGTTATACCCAACAAAATATATCTTGCAACACCTAGAAATGCACGTATAATTAAAAATCAAGAAATTGAGCAAATATTTATGGATAAAAGTATTTTAGATGTAGGAAAAATTACTGTAAAAGTAAATAATGAAGATGTTTATATGTACGATAAAGAAAGATTGCTTATTGAATTAATTCGCAAAAGAAAACAAATTCCATTTGATTATTATAAAGAAATTATTGCTAATTATAGAGAAATAGTTGATGATCTTGACATGTATAAAATTGAACAATATTTATCTTTATTTAAAAATGACTTAAATCTTTCAGAAGCATTACAAAGAGAAGTGTTTTAAATGAATATTGAAAAAATGATAGAAGATTATACTAAAATGGGTTACAACTATGAAGATGCAAGTTCTAAAGTATGCCAAGACATACTTTTACTAAAAATATCAAATAGTGTATTTTCAAAACATATTACTATTAAAGGTGGTGTTGTTATACACTCAATTTCCAAAGATATTCGTAGAGCAACACGTGATCTTGATTTAGATTTTATTAAATACTCTTTAGAAAATGATTCCATAATAAGTTTCATTGATAAACTTAACAACGTAAATGATGGTGTACAAGTTTCTATTATTGGAACAATAAAAAAACTTCATCATCAAGATTATGATGGAAAAAGAGTTAATATTAAATTAGTAGATTCATTTGGTTATGATATAGATACTAAATTAGATGTTGGTGTACATAAAAACTTTGATATTGAACAAGATGAATATTGTTTCAGTTTTGATATAATTGATAAATCTGCAAATTTATTAATAAATTCTAAAGAACAGATTTTAACTGAAAAACTTAAATCATTATTGAAATTAGGTTTTAGATCTACAAGATACAAAGACTTATTTAATTTTTATTATTTGATAAATACTGCTGGGATTGATAAAGAAAAACTTTCTAATTGCCTTGATATTTTGATATTTAAAGATGAAAGTATGAAAGAAAATAACATTAATGATATATTATCAAGATTAAAACAAATTTTAAGTTCAGAAAGGTATTACAATATGTTAAACGATCCAAAAGTTAACTGGATGAATCTACCTATTAATGAAGTAATAACTAACGTATTAGAATACTTTAATTCTCTTGAAAGTGTTGAAGTATAAAATGTAAAATAAATGTGAAAAATGTTTTTATTACAAATTATGTGTTCAACATGATTATGTTATTGATGAAGAAACTGAAATAACAAATAATTATTGTGGAATACATGAAGAAGGAATTCCAAACAAAATATGGAATGGTGAAGAAACATGTGAAGACTTTATTGAAGATGAAGAACCTGATAAAATCAATGTTAATTCACCAAATATTGAAAATAAAATTACTTTAAATAATTGAAAGGAAATAATCCAAGTGAAAAAATTCGTAGATAAGATGTCTAATATATCAGAAAAGGAATATGAAGAAATAATTTCTAAATATCCTTATAATATTGAAGGACACTGGGTTAGAAAATTTCCATATGAATTTTGGAAATATGTAAAATATCTATCACATGCAGAATTCTCATTGATAATTGAAAAAACTAGAAATGAGAATGAAGTACCAATAATCACAATTGAAAAAATATTAAATGAAATAGCAATTCGATTTGATAATAAGGAATTGCAAAAACAATTAGAAGACTAAAACACTTAATTGAAAGTGTTTTTTATTTTAGAGTAAAAGAAAAAAAAGTAGAAAATCCACTTTCTACTTATTCTGAGAAATCAATTTTATTTAATGCATCTTTTAAGGCAATTATTTCTTCTTTTTCCATGGAAATACCTTTTAACATTTTATCATTTTCTTTATCCCATCTTAGAATTCAATATAATAGCATAAAAAAATGGAAAGCTCAATAATTATTTTATTATATCGTTTCCATACTTTTTTCTTAAATAATCTAGTGTTTTATCTAAATTATCTTTTTCGCATCTTTCTTCTATATTTTCAAATAAAGATATTTGATAATCATTGTTGTTAGTGAGTGAATCTAATCTTATTCCTATTAGTCTTATAGGAGTTAAATCCCAATGTTCTTTAAATAAATTTGTACTAATTTCATATATTATATCGCCATTATTTGTACTATTTTTTAATCTTGTTTGGTGTGTTGTTGTTTTAAAATACATATCTTTTATTATTACTGCTATAGTCTGACAATATTTATTTTGACATCTTAGTTCATAACTTAGTTTATTTGATATTTTCTTTAGTTCTTTATTTATTTCATTTATATCATCATAGTCATATAGTAATGTATATGTAGTGCTTATACATTTTGAATCTGTTTTTTGTGATACTACTTCTTCATTATCTATTCCATTTGCAATATCTATTATATGCTGTGTCTGGTTTTTAAAATAAGGATATAACATAGTTTTATCAGCAAGTGCTAAATCTTTTATTGTTTTTATATTTAGATTTTGTAATTTTTGTGCACTACTTTTACCAATACCATATAAATCTTCTACTGAAAGAGGCCACATCTTTGTTTTTACCTCGTTTTCATATAGTGTATGAACTTTATTTGGTTTTGTAAAATCTGATGCCATTTTAGCACATAATTTGTTGTTTGCTATTCCTATATTTACTGTAAATCCAAGTTTTCTATATATTTCATCTTTTATTTTGTATGCAAATTTTATTTCATCTCCATATATGTTTTTTACTTTAGTATAATCTAAGAAACATTCATCTATGGATACTACTTCTATATCTATAGTGTAATTTGATAGTAATTGAAATAGTTTTTTTGACATAGCATCATATAATTCTCTATTGGGTGGGTATACACTTAAGTATGGACATTTTTTTCTTGCTGAATAAAGTGTTTCTGCTGTTTTTATGCCTTTTTTCTTAGCTGGTGTTGATTTTGCAAGTACTATACCTGTTCTTTTTGATTCATCTCCTGCTATAACTGCATATTCATATCTTATATCTTTATGACCTTTTTTTAGTAAATCAACCGCTGTCCATGATAAAAATGCATTATTTACATCAATATGCATTATTATCCTCATAACATCACCCCTAATCTGAGTAATTAGTAAAGTAATTTTGTATTAGTACAACAGGTGTTCCTTTATCACCACTTCCACTTGTTAGATCTGCAAGTGAACCTAGTAAATCTGTATATCTTCTTGGCGTTGTTCCTTGAGATGCCATTTGTCCTTTTAAGTCTTTGTTCTTATTTTTTATTTCTTCTTTAATTGCTTCGTTTAAAGCTTCTCCTTCTAAATCTTTGAACTTGTTTTCAGATAAGTATTTTAGCTTTAATTCATTTGGGCTTCCTATAAGTCCACTTGTGTATGCGGGACTTACAACTGGATCTGCAAGCTCCCATATCTTACCTACTGGATCTTTAAATGCTCCATCTCCATATACCATTACTTCTATTGTTTTACCTGTTTCTTCTTTTAATCTTTTTTGTACTTTTTCTACTAATTCACATCCTGTTCTTGGAAACAATTTTACTCTTTCTTCAGTTGCTCTATTGCTCCCTAGAAGACCATATTCTTCATTGTAACCTGAATTATTTACACTTTTAGAAAGAATATCTGCCATAGTAATTACATTTGCACCTAATGATTTAAGTTTTTCTTTTGTTTCTTTTCTTGTATGTATATCACATGCGATTACATCTTTTGTATAATTTAATATTTCTTTTACATTATTTGCTAATATAATATTAGCTTCACAATTCTCATCTTCTATAACTTTCTTATAAAAGTCAACCATATTAACTCCTGTAAATGGATGAATAAAATGAGAGAATTTTTCTATATATTCTTCATATGTTATTACATCAGTATATGGATTTATATTATATTTAATTAAATCTTCTTTATACAATATATCATTTCCTACTTCATCACTAGGATAACTTAGTAAAAGTGTTATCTTTTTAGTACTTCTTGCCATAGCTTGTAAGCATACTGCAAATCTATTTCTACTTAGAATTGGTAATACTATACCTATGTGATCACTATTTAATTTTTGTTTTATATCGTATGCTATATCATCTAAAGTTGCAAAGTTTCCCTCTGAAATACCTACTACTGCTTCTGTTATAGCAACTACATCTTTATCATTAAATGTAAAATCATCTGTTTTACTAGCCTTTAGTAAAGATTGTACGACTATTTCTGATAAATCATCATTTTCCTTTATTATAGGTGTTCTTATACCTCTAACTATTGTTCCAACATTTTTCATATATAACCTCCAATTTAATTATAGAATAAAAGTACTTGTTTTAATAGTCTCTTTTAATTTTTTTATGTAAAGTTTTGTTATTTAAGATAATAATTATATTTCTTTTCTAAATTTAAAGTAGTATCTTCTCCGTGGCCTGGATATATTTTTATATCATCATCATATAATTTTATCTTAGCAATACTTTCTTTCATTTTAACATCACTACCTGTAGGAAGATCTGTTCTACCTATTGAATTTTTAAATAAAAAATCTCCTGTAAACATTATTTTTTCATCTTTAAAATAATATGTTACACTATCTTCTGTGTGACCTTTAGTATATATTACATCTATTTTAAAATCACCAATAGTAATAGTTTTTTCTTCTAAATTATCATATTTGTAAATAGGTACATTATAAAGATTATTTAGTTCTGTTAATGCGCCTACATGATCAAAATGACAATGTGTCACAAGTATTCCAATTGGTTTATTTTTTATTTCTTTTATTATTTTTTCTCTTTCATCACCTGGGTCTATTTTAAGACATTGATTATTTTTTTCTACTATGTAGCAATTTTCTTTTAATGCGCCACATATGATTGTTTTTATATTCATTGTATCACCATATTTATCATATCATATTTAACTTTATTTGTCATTTTTGACAAAAAAATAAAAAATACCAAGATTGTCTTGATATTTTTATATATAATCTTATTCTATTTCTATGTATTTCTTTTTGTCTTTAATTTCTTCTTTTTTAGGAATTGTTAATAGCAATACTCCATTATCGAATGTTGCTTTTATATTATCATCTACATTTTCTCCAACATAAAAGCTACGAGTAAATTCTCCATAATATCTTTCTTGTCTAATTACTTTTCCATCTTTCTTTTCTTCTTCATTTTTTTCATTTTTTGCATGAATATTTAATTGTCCATTTTCAAATTCAATTTTGATATCTTCTTTCTTGAATCCAGGTAATTCGATGTAAAATTGATATTCATTATCCTTTTCTACAATATCTGTATTCATTACTTTAAGTTTGTCCTCTTTTTCAAAGAATGGATCATCAAAGAAATTAAAATTTCTACTTGGTACTAACATATTATAACTACCTCCTCAAATGTTAAATTATATCAGGATAGCACTATATCCTAGGTACATATAAGTTATAACATATTATTTTAGCAATGTCAATAGCAGAGTGCTAAAAAATTACTTTTTACATCTTTTTTTGTGAATTTTTGACAAAATTATTCTGTTCTTAATGCTTCAACAGGATCCTTTTTGCTTGCAAATTTTGCTGGTATTAGTCCTGCTAGTGTTGTTAAAACTACACTTATTATAATTAGTATAATTCCACCTTCAATAGGTAATACACTTAAATTACTTACACCTGCTAAATTTTTAATTATTGCATTTATTGGTATATTTAGTAATAGTGTTACTAATATTCCTATAACGCCTGCTGTAAATCCTACTATTAGTGTTTCTGCATTAAATACTCTTGATACATCTTTTTTACTAGCACCTATTGATCTTAGTATACCTATTTCTTTTGTTCTTTCTAATACAGAAATATACGTTATTATACCTATCATAATACTTGATACTACTAAAGAAATTGATACGAATCCTATTAAAACATAGCTTATCATATCTACGATACTACTTACTGATGTCATCAACATTCCTACTATATCACTATAGTTTATTACATTAGCAAGATTTCCTTTTTCTTCTTGTTCTTCGTTATATTCATCTATAATTTTCTTTATTTCATCTTTTGCTTCAAAATCTTTTGCATAAATATTTATGGCTGATGGATTTTCTAAATCAACTGAACCTAATTCTTTTAATACACTTTCGTATGTTGAACTTGCTTGTTCTTTATATTTTGTAATTACTTCTGCTAATTCTTCTTGTGATAGTGTTTGTAGATACTTTTTTTGTTCTGTAGTTAAGTTTTCCATACTAAATTCTTCATCAGTAAATTCTAAACCTGTTATTACATTTACATTTTTATTTTCTTTTTGCTCTTTAACTATATCACTATCATTTATTTTTTCAATTACGTATTTTTCTAGTTCATCAGTGTATAAAATACCACCAATAATTGTATTTACTCCTGACCATTCTTCACCTGGTTTTACTATACCAACTATTTCTATTTCTTCTGCATCTTCTAATATTGATTTTAAATATTTAGTATCTTCTCTTTTATCAATCCATATACCTTTTTCTTTTTTATAATAATCTGTATTTAATAATAGTTTATATTTTAAACCTATTATTTCATCATATTCAAAACTCAATTCTTCAGTTTGTATTTCTTCACCATTTTGAATTTTTTCATAAAAATCTTCTAATTCACTTTGGTCTTTAATACCTAGTGCATATAGTGCATAATCACTAACTCTATTGTTATCATCTACTAACAATATGACTTCATTATATTTTTTTGGCATTCTTCCACTTACTAATTGATACATTTTTTCATTTATTTCATCATTTTCAAATAGTTCTGTCCAAACATCACTTGCTACAAATTGCATCATCATTTCGTTTGTTTGTATTCCTATACTTTCTAATACTGTGTTTGGATTAACTTGTACTATTTCTTCAGAAATATCTGATTTATATAATTGTAAATCTAAGTTATATTCATATCCGATTGCAGTAGCATATTCTTTTATACCACTTTCATCACTTTCTACAAATTGTTTAAATAGTTCTAAATTATTTAGAGTTGCTTTACTACTCATAAGTGACAATGTGTCACCTATTGTATTATTTGAATATATTTTATTTTTTTCTCCTTCGTCAGTATTATTTAATTCATCCTTTATTTTTTCACTGCTTTCAGAGATTGCTGATGTTATATCAACTGAACTTTCTTGTATAGTAAGTGGGTATGAAGTTAGTGTTTCTTCTTGAACTCTTGTTATATATTCACTAACACCATTTGATAATGACAAAATAAGTGCAATACCTATTATTCCTATAGACCCTGCAAAGGCTGTAAGAAGTGTTCTTCCTTTTTTTGTCATCAAGTTATTCAATGATAAAGATAGTGCTGTTTTTAAGCTCATGGATGTTTTTTTACTTTTTTCTTTTTGTATTTCTAAATCCTCTTTTGTATCAACTTTACCATCGTATGGATTTGTATCACTTGTTATTTTTCCATCTTTTAATTCTATAATTCTATTTGCATATTCGTTTGCAAGTTCTGGATTATGTGTAACCATAATAACTAATTTATCTTTTGCTATTTCTTTTATTAGTTCCATTATTTGTATACTTGTCTTTGTATCTAGTGCTCCTGTAGGTTCATCAAGAAGTAATATATCAGGATTATTTACTAATGCTCTTGCAATTGCAACCCTTTGCATTTGTCCGCCTGATAATTGATTTGGCTTTTTATTTGCGTGTTCTAATAGACCTACTTTTTTTAGTGCTTGTTTAGCTCTTTTTTTTCTTTCAGTTTTTGATACTCCACATAAAGTAAGTGCAAGTTCAATATTTGCAAGTACTGTTTGATGTGGTATTAAATTATAGCTTTGAAATACAAAACCTACTCTATGATTACGATAAGAATCCCAATTTCTATCATTATATTTTTTTGTACTTGTTTCATTTATTATTAAATCTCCTGATGTATAATGATCTAAACCACCAATAATATTTAATAAAGTTGTTTTACCACTACCACTTGGTCCTAAAATAGCTGCAAATTCATTACTTCTAAAGTTTATACTTACTTCATCTAATGCTTTTTGTTTAAATCCTTCAGTTTCATATATTTTAGTAATTTTCTTTAATTCTAACATTTAGTCCTCCTTTAATAATTGTATTAAGTTTTTTTAGAAAAAATAAATATTTTTTATTATACTTCATTCATTATATTTGATATTTTTTTTGTTATTTTTATGTATTCTTTTATTTCTTCTTCATCAAGTTTTTCAATTATTTTTATAATATTATTTATTGCTTCTTCTCTTTTTTTTAAAACTAAATCTTTACCTTCTTTTGTAATATTTATTATAATTTTTCTTTTATCACTACTATTCATAGTTTTTTCTATAAGTTTTTTTGCTTCTAATGCATTTAAAATAGTAGTCATTCTAGGTAAACTTACGCCTATTTCTTCACATAATTTACTAGGTGCAACATCTTTATTTATAAATACTAAATACAATAATGTTCCAAACTCCCCTTTAGAACATTCTAAAGGCATATTTATAAAGTTTTTATGCTTTCCTATTATAATTTCAAAAAACTCTTCAGCGTATTTTTTTGCATTCATTAATATCCTCCAAAATTACTTAATACTATTAAGTATTTTATCACTATATTTTATTCATTGCAACTATATTTTTATACATAAATATTATTTTCTTTATAACAAATAAAAATGTCATTTTTTGGTGACATTTTTATTATTTATTATCATTTTTATTTTCTTCTTTCTTTGCTTCATTTATACCCGATGTAATACCTTTTGCTAATCCTTTTCCAAGTGTTTCTAATGTGTTTTACTGTAGGTGCCATTTTTTCCATTCCTTCTTGAGCAACAGACATAACTTGTTGAGCTGTAAATGCAGTTATTTCTCTACCTTTAGTAAATAAGTATAATGGACATGCTATCATACATGAAACAATAATTATAAATACACCAAACATATAATATGGAATATATTTAGATTTAGAAATATCCCTACTTACTTTATTGGTACCTGATTCTATTTTCCAAAGTTCTGATTCCAATTTAGACTTTTTAGTTTTTTTAGAAAAAATTTCATCTTGTAGGTTTTGATATTCAGCACTAATACCATTTTCTTTAAATTCTTCTTCCTGTTTTTCATTTAGTGCTTTTATTTCATCATCTAATGCATCTATTTCTGCTTGAACAACTTCTTTTGTCCTTCCATCATCTTCACTATCTTCTACATTAGATGATTTTATTATACCTGTTAAAATTAAACATAATCCTAGTAAAATTCCAATAATAAGTATTACTAATGCAATCGTTTTTATTTTCTTTTACTTCTTTCATAATTTTCTTCTGTTAAATATTCTTTTTTCACAAACTATCTTCTTCTATATAAATAATATATCAAATTTTTTTATTATTAACAATTGTTATATTAGATTTTCTATTATGATGGATAAAAAATGTAAACACAATTTTATGCGTCTACAACTTTTAATTGTTTTATATACTATTTATTTTCAAATACTTTATCTAATTTTTCTTTAATTTGATCTCTAGTAAATGGTTTAGCAATATAATCAGTAAAACCTACACTCATATACTTTTCTTTTGCTCCTGATAAAGCTTCTGCTGTTAATGCGATTACTGGAGTATTAAAACTAGGATTTTCTTTTAATTTTGTAAATGTAGTTTCTCCACTCATTCCTGGCATCATTATATCCATAAAGATTAAATCATATTTTTCACCTACATTAACTTTATCTAAACATTCTTGTCCACTTTGA
>CALVQZ010000080.1 GCA_944358275.1 uncultured Bacilli bacterium | reverse complement strand
CTTATATGTTTCACGTGGAACATTGTTATTTATTACTTATCTATATGTTTCACGTGGAACATTGTTGTTTATTACTTACTTATATGTTTCACGTGGAACATTGTTGTTTATTACTTATCTATATGTTTCACGTGGAACATTGTTATTTATTACCTACTTATATGTTTCACGTGGAACATTGTTGTTATTACTTACTTATATGTTTCACGTGGAACATTGTTGTTTACTACTTACCTATATGTTTCACGTGGAACATTGTTGTTTATTATTTTACTTATATGTTTCACGTGGAACATTGTTTTAGCAATAAAAAATGCGTACACATTTAGTGATTGCTTTGGTTGCTATTTTCCAATCCTGGCCAATTAAACAATTTAAATGTTACGCACTAATAGTATACAACATATTAAATAAAATGTAAATAAATATTTTATACGAACATATGTATGTATTACTCTATATTTTCACTTTCTTCCTCTTTAGGAATATTGAATACTGATGTAACTTT
This sequence comes from uncultured Bacilli bacterium, assembly GCA_944358275.1. Classification (GTDB taxonomy): domain Bacteria; phylum Bacillota_I; class Bacilli_A; order RF39; family UBA660; genus CAG-1193. Next base: position 7,643 of record CALVQZ010000080.1, on the reverse strand, counting down.
TTGTGAATCTTTTAAATTTATCAACCTAACTCCTTGAGTTACTCTACTCATTACAGAAATTTGTGAAATTGGAATTCTTATAACAATACCACTATTTGTTATAATCATAAGATCTTCTTCGTTATTTACTACTTTAAATGCAACAATATTTCCTGTTTTATCAGTAGAATTTAATGTTTTTACTCCTTTACTTCCTCTATGAGTAATTCTATATTCATCAATTGATGTACGTTTTCCATAACCATTTTCTGTTACAACTAAAACTTCTTTACCCTGAGAAACAACATTAGCATCAATACAAATACCATCACCAAGTTCGATACCCTTTACCCCAGAAGCTGAACGACCCATTATTCTTATTTCATTTTCATCAAAGTTAACAAGTCTACCATTTGATGATGCTACTGCTATAAATTGCTTACCATCTGTTTTCATTACTGATATAAGTTCATCATTTTCTCTTAATTTTATTGCAATCTTACCTGTTTTTCTAATATTCGCAAATTCAGAAATTTCACATTTTTTTACTAAACCATTTCTTGTAGTAAATACTAAATATTTACTTTCTTCATTTTTAGATATTACAAACATTCCTGATATTTTTTCATCTTTTTCAAGTGGCAAAATGTTAATAATTGGTAATCCTTTAGCTTGCCTACTGAATTCTGGAATTTCATATCCTTTAATTCTATATACTTTACCTTTATTAGAGAAAAATAATAAATAATCGTGCGTAGTTGCAACTAACATATGTTCAACAAAATCTTCTTCATTTGTAGACATTCCTTTAATTCCAACTCCACCTTTGTTTTGAAGTTTGTAATTATCCACTCCTAAACGTTTAATATATCCTTTATTGGTAAGTGTTACCATTACACTATCAACTGGAATTAAAGATTCATCTTCAATATAATCTATAGCAGTCATATCTATATGAGTTCTTCTTTCATCAGCATATTTATTTTTAATTTCAAGCAACTCTTTCTTTATAATATCTAATACCTTTTGATTAGATGCTAAAATTGATTTTAACTCTTCAATTTCTTTTAATAATTCATTTAATTCCGCCTCAATTTTATCTCTTTCTAATCCTGTTAAACGACGTAATTTCAATTCTAAAATTGCATCAGTCTGAATTTCTGTTAAACTAAATCTAGACATCAATTTTTCTTTTGCCTCAGAATCACTTTCAGCATTTTTTATAATCTTGATTACTTCATCGATATTATCTTGAGCAATCTTGTATCCTTCTAAAATATGAACTCTTTTTTCATCTTTATTTAAATCAAATCTTGTTCTTCTTATTATTATCTCTTTTTGATAATCAATATATTTTGAAATGATATCTTTTAAACCTAATGTTTTAGGAGTTTGACCATCTAGCATAAGGAAAATAATTCCATATTGTATTTGAAAATTTGTATGTTTATATAAATTATTTAATACCACTTGTGGATTTGCATCACGCTTTAATGTAATAGTTATCTTTACACCATGTTTTAAATCAGTATGATAATCTGAAATTCCATCTATTACCTTATCTCTTACTAATTCAGCAACTTTATTTTTTAAATCCATAGTATTTGCACCATATGGAACTTCAGTTATAACTATATTACTATGAGTACCAGCTTCTTCAATTACAGCTCTACTTCTTATAGTAATTGTACCCCTACCTGTCTCATATGCTTTTCTAATACCAGAATTTCCCAAAATTATACCACCTGTAGGAAAATCAGGCCCCTTAATATATTCCATTAAATCTAAAGTATCAATATCTGGATTATCAATATATGCGATACATCCATCGATTACTTCACCTAAATTATGTGGTGGAATATTTGTTGCCATACCTACAGCAATACCCATAGTACCATTGACTAAGATATTTGGAAATCTACTAGGTAATACCTTAGGTTCTTTACTTGTAGTATCAAAGTTATCATCCATATCAACTGTATCTTTATTGATATCTCTTAAAAGTTCTAGTGATATTTTAGCAAGTCTAACTTCTGTATAACGATATGCAGCTGCTCCATCACCTTCTATATTACCAAAGTTACCATGCCCATCTACAAGCATATATCTTTGATTAAAATCCTGTGCTAAACGAACCATAGCTTCATAAATAGATGAATCTCCATGTGGATGATAATGTCCCATAACATAACCTACTGTAGTAGCAGATTTTTTATGAGGTTTATCAGGCATGTTACCTTCTTCATACATAGACCATAAAATTCTTCTATGAACAGGCTTTAAACCATCTCTTAAATCAGGTATTGCACGAGATGTAATAACACTCATGGAATAATCTAGAAAAGAATCTTTAACTTCTGAAACTATATCATTTTCTGCTAAACTATCTCTTTCATGAAAAGTACCACCATATTTATCAATTTCTATATTCTCTTTATCATTCTCATTCATACTTACACCTCCTATACATCAAGATTTTTAACATATCTTGCATTTTCCTCTATAAATTTTCTTCTTGGTTCTACTTCATCACCCATAAGTTTTTCAAATATTGCATCAGCTGCAACACAATCACTTACATTTATACGTCTTAATGTTCTTTTTTCAATATCCATTGTTGTTTCATTTAACTCATCAGCATCCATTTCACCTAGACCTTTCATTCTAGCAATTTCAGCACGTGCCCTAACATTCTCAGGTAATGATGCTAAATACTCATCTTTTTCTCTATCATCTAGTACATATTTTCTAGTTTTACCATGCATTATTCTATACAATGGTGGTTGAGCAGCATATACGTGTCCATTTTCAACAATTGGTTTAAAAAATCTATAAAATAATGTAAGCAATAATACTCTTATGTGAGAACCATCGACATCAGCATCTGTCATTATAATAATTTTATCGTATCTTAACTTAGATAAATCAAACTCTTCTCCTATACCTGTTCCAAAAGCAGTTATGATAGTTCTTATTTCTTCATTAGATAATGCTTTATCTAATCTTGCTTTTTCAACATTCAAAATTTTTCCCTTTAAAGGTAATATTGCTTGAGTCATAGCATCCCTACCCTTTTTAGCACTACCACCGGCACTATCTCCCTCGACTATAAATATCTCAGATACTTTAGGATCTTTACTCTTACAATCAGATAATTTACCAAAAAAATTAGTTGTTGCTAAATCAGATTTTCTAGTTATTTCTCTTGCTTTTTTTGCAGCATTTCTAGCACGACAAGCAAGCATTGCCTTATTTACTATGATTTTAGCTTCTTCAGGATTTTACGTTAAAAATCTTTCAGAACCAGTAGAGAATACATTATCTGCTAATTTTCTAACTTCAGAATTACCTAACCTACCCTTTTTTTGACCTGCAAATTGTGGATTTGGATGTTTACAAGAAATTATCATAGTTAAACCTTCTTTAACATCATCACCTGTTAAAGAATCATCTTTTTCTTTTAAAATTCCTGCTTTTCTAGCATAATTATTTATTACTCTTGTTAATGCTCTTTTTACACCCTCTTCGTGTGTTCCACCATCATGAGTATTTATATTATTTACAAACGAATATATATTTTCATTATAACCAGAATTATATTGCATAGCAACTTCAAACATTACATCATCTTCTTCTCCAGATAAATGAATAATATTCTCATGTAATACAGTTTTATTTTGATTTATAAATCTAACATATTCACTAATACCACCTTCATATAAAAAGTGCTCTCCAGTAGTATCTTCATCATCTCTATCATCTCTTAAACTTAAAGACAAACCTCTATTTAAAAACGCTAATTCTCTGATTCTAACCTTCAAAGTTTCATAATCATAAACTTCACTATCAAATATAGAAGGATCTGGTTTAAAAGTAACAACAGTACCTGTTCTATTTATATCACAAGTATCTATTATCTTAAGAGGTTCTACTGTATGTCCTCCATTTTCAAATTTTACAAAGTAAATATTGCCATTCTTATATACTTTTACTTCAACCCATTTACTAAGTGCATTAACAACGGATGCACCAACACCATGTAGTCCACCAGATACCTTATATCCTCCACCACCAAACTTTCCACCAGCATGCAATACAGTGTAAACTGTTTCTACTGTTGATAATTTTGTTTTAGGATGAATATCGACAGGTATTCCTCTTCCATCATCTTTTACAGTAATAGAATTATCTTTATTTATGACAACTTCAATATTTTTACAATATCCAGCTAAAGCCTCATCGATAGCATTATCGACTATTTCCCAAACTAAATGATGTAATCCCTTTATATCAGTAGTACCAATGTACATACCAGGTCTTTTTCTTACTGCTTCTAATCCCTCTAGTACTTGTATATCAGAAGCATCATAATGCTCATTATTAACATTTTCCATCTAACACACCTTCCTTATTTTAAAATATTGCTTTAAAATGTCTTATTTTTAATTTTTTTATTTTCTTGTACTCCCATACTTACACTACCATTATAACACATTTTTAGGCTTTTTTTGCTAATTTAATTAAATTTAATAAAAAAAATATAGTCTAGCAAACTATATTATTATCAATTATACTATAAATTTTTGAATTAGATAAAATACATTCATCAATATCATTTATATCTGTAGTAGTTATAAACACCTGTATACCTTTATTTAAATATTTAATTATAGAATTTCTCTTTAATATATCAAGTTCACTAAATATATCATCTAATAAAAGAACTGGATATTCACCTATTTTTTCTTTAAAATACTCACATTCTGCAAATTTCATTGCCAATATACATAATCTTTGTTGTCCTTGTGAACCATACTCTCTTACATTATTATCATTTAAATAAAACTCTATATCATCTCTATGAGGTCCATACAAAGTAGTCCCCATTATAATTTCCCTTTTTAAATTACTATCTAACTTCTCTAATAATTTTTCTTTATAATCAACATAACTATTACAATCAATATTATTTAAATACTTTATACTTAATTTCCCTTCTGATAATTCATTAAATATAATATCTATTATTCTATTAAGATTAGCTATATATTCATATCTATACTTATATATCATAGATGCTTTTTCACAAATTTGAAAATTTAATACACCAATATAATTCATATCAATATTATCTATAGATATACTTTTTAAATACTCATTTCTGTTTTTTAACAAATTATTATATTCATTTAAATAATTAAGATATTTATTATCTAATTGCCCAATTTCGATATTCATATATTTTCTTCTTACACTTGGACTACCCTTTATTAACTCTAAATCATCAGGAGAAAATAATATTACTAATAAATTAGATATATAATCACTTATTTTTTTATAAACTATTTTATCTATACTAACTCTCTTACCTTTATTATTCATAAATAATTCAAGAAATTTCACACACTTATTAGATTCTACTTTACCACTTAATTTCATTATATTTTTAGAACTATTTATTAAATTCTTATCAATATAAGATCTATGCGATTTTGTAATTGCAAGAACATAAATACTCTCTAATATATTTGTTTTACCAACACCATTATTCCCAATAAATATATTTATACCCTCATTAAAATCTATACATAAATTCTCATAATTCCTAAAATTACAAATACTAATATTATTTATCTTCATACTATTTTCCTAAACAAAATTTACTAAACAACTCATCTATCAACTCATCATCATAATTTTCACCAATAAGCTTACCAAGAAGTTCCCATATCTTTTTAATATCAATTTCAATCATATCAACTTCCATATTTAATTTTATTGCTTCTTCTATATCATCAATTATTTTTAAAGTTTGCTTTATAGTAGCAATTTGATGTGAACTAGATAAATAATTTAAATCAGATTGTTCTATTAAATCCATATTAAATAATTCTCTTATCTTTAATTTTAAATCATCAAGACCATCATCTCTTAAAGTAGTACCATATATTATATCATCACCATCAATATCAATATTAGAATCTAAATCCATCTTATTAACATATATTATTCTCTTCTTATCATCAGTTTTAGATAAAATATATCTATCATAATCAGTTAATTTCTCATTATTATTTAGAACGACTACAACCAAATCAGCACTATCAATCAAATTCAATGATTTTTCTACACCTAATTTTTCAACAACATTATCAGTATCTCTAATACCTGCTGTATCGATTATATTTAACAAAATTCCATCAATTGAAACACTTCCTTCTACAATATCTCTAGTAGTACCTTCAATATCAGTAACTATTGCTTTATCTTCATCGAGCAATCTATTTAATATGCTACTTTTACCAACATTAGGACGACCAATAATTATAGTCTTTATCCCTTCTTTTATCAATTTACCATTTTCTGCTTCTTTCAATATTCTTTTTAATTCACATTTTAATTTACTAACATTATTCTTAATCATATCATTAGTAACAACTAATATATCTTCATACTCAGGATAATCAATATTAACTTCAATATTAGTAATTATATCTAACATCTTACTTCTTAAATCACTAATCATTTTAGATACCTTACCACTTATACCATTTATTGCAAGTTTTCTTGAAGACTCAGTCTTAGAATTTATCAAATTCATAACATTTTCAGCTTCAATCAAGTCGATTCTACCATTTAAAAATGCCCTTTTAGTAAACTCTCCTGGTTCAGATAATCTAGCACCATTTAATAGCATCAATTCTAAAACCTTATTAGTAGTAGCAATACCACCATGACAATTTATTTCAACAATATCTTCTAAAGTATATGTTTTTGGACTTCTCATTACAGATATTAAAACTTCATCAATAATCTCATCATTATATACAATATGACCATAATTTATAGTATGACTTTCTACTTTACTTAAATCCCTATCAAATACCTTATTAACTATACTTATCGCATCACTTCCACTAAGTCTAATTATAGATATAGCACCTACACCTAAAGCTGTTGATATACCAACAATAGTATCATGCATAATATCACCTCTTACTAAAGATTATACAATTAAAATAGAAAAAGAGAAAGACTACTTTTTAAAGTCATACATAATTTAATAATATATTTTATCATTTACTGTTATATTCTTCATATAATTTTAACTTTTCTAATCCTTACTTAACTCTTCAACTTCACTTAATAATTTTCTTGCTATCATATCACTTAATGTTTCTTTTAATACTACTTTTAACTCTTCTTTTGAATTTAGAAACAACATAAAAAATTAAATATACATATTTTCAATTTACTTTTTTTGACATACTAAAAAAAGTAGTATATAATTTTTTTATATGAGGTGTTTTTTATATGAAGGATAAGGATAAAATAAAAAAATTAGAAATGTTAATTGAACAGGGAAATTCTGATGCAATGAATAATTTAGCTTGTATGTATCAATTAGGAAATGGTATTTCTCAAAATTATGAAAAAGCAAAAGAGTTGTATGAAAGAGCTATTGCATTAAATAATGCTTCTGCAATGAATAATTTAGCTTATATGTATGAACATGGAAATGGTGTTCTTCAAGATCATTATAAAGCAATAAAGTTGTATGAAAGAGCTATTGCATTAAATAATGCTTCTGCAATGTGTAATCTAGCAAATATGTATCGATATGGAGAAGGAGTACCTCAAAATTATCAAAAAGCAAAAGAATT
>CALVQZ010000079.1 GCA_944358275.1 uncultured Bacilli bacterium | reverse complement strand
CTCCATTTCCATTGTTGTGCAAGCACAACAACTTCTATGGTTTGCTTCGTTCGACTTGCATGTCTTAGGCATGCCGCCAGCGTTAATCCTGAGCCAGGATCAAACTCTCAAATATATATTTTTTCTTCGTTTTTTTCCTAGCTACTCAAATTGACGTTTTGCTCAGTTTTCAAAGATCATTCTGCACTGCTTTCTTTAAATGCACGTCTAATATAACAAATTAAACTTTTAATGTCAACACATTATTTGAAAAAAATTATTTATTTTTATTTTTTGATAATTTTTTCGATAATTTGCCACATTGACTTAGTCAAGTATACCTCAAACTTTAACGATTTGCAAGTACTTTTTTACATTTTTTTTAAATTTTACATTTTTTGCAAAATAAAAGCAAAAATTTAAAAAATCAATAAACAAAATGTAATAATATATATAATACTCACTATAATTATATTTACATTTGTTTACTGTACATATATGCATATATACTAAAAAAGTCTGTAAATAGACTTAACATTCAAATATGGTGGAGCCGAGGAGATTTGAACTCCTGTCCGAAAATATAGCTATATAAATATCTACAAACTTAGTTTATTTAAAATTTCATTAAAAATATAAAAATAAACAAATAAATTTTTAACTAGACTAGAAAGTATTCATTATTCATGCTAGTCACACAAATAATATATCCTGCTTTATCAAGCCCACATACTCGTCACAGGAAAACAAGCAATAGGACTGCTTCCTTTAATTAAGCGAAAGCTAATTGATTTCTGTTTCCAGTTATTTTTAATTTTGGAATTAACGCATACCTACGGTTTGCAATTCATACTCTAATATTCCCGTCGAAACCATAACGGCCCCGTGGAATGATTATAACAAAAAAAACTAATATTTCATAGTCTTTTTGTTATATTTATCAATATCCCTTTCTTTAATAGCATGTTTTTTATCATAATTTTTCTTACCCTTACCTATACCAATTAAAATCTTTGCTCTTCCATCTTTTATATATAATTTGATAGGTACTATAGTATAACCTTCTATACTAACCTTATCTCTTATCTTATAAATTTCATTTTTATGAGCAAGCAATTTCCTAGTTCTTGTCTCATCATGATTAAAAATTCCACTATTTTCATACTTAGATATATGCATATTTAAAATATATAACTCATTATTTCTAACAATTCCATAACTATCTTTTAGATTAACTTTACCATCTCTAATTGATTTTATTTCTGAACCCTTAAGAACAATACCACATTCATAAGTATCATCTATAAAATAATCAAATTTTGCTTTACGATTTAATACTTCCAAACTATTCACCTATTGGATATACACTAATTAAATTATCAACACTTAATAAATCATTATATTTTTCATAGTATGCTTTATAATTTGCTAATTCAGTTGATAGTTTTGTAAAAGGAATTATCTTATAATTTGTATTACCTGTATTATAAGCATAAGTCAAAAGTACATTTATATCTTCAAAATCTATCTCAGTATTATCATCTAATTTACTTACCTTTATTTTAAAATCCACCATTGCACTTATTCTAGAATCAATTGCAATATGTCCAGACAATAAATTACCTAACGAATAACACACGATAGTGTCCCCTATAACTTCTATAGGTTGAATAGTATAACTTGTATTACCAACAACTATATTAACACCAAGATCTGACAAATAATTTGCAATTCTCTTTTGTTCATCAGTAACCTCTGATGTATTAATATTACTCCAATCTATACTTACCATAATTATATCTACATCTTCTTTGATACTTTCTATGTCGCTTTTTACAAGTTCATCGCTATATATATTAACAGCATAATTTTCACTAACTATTTCATCTGTTTGTGTAGTATAAGATAAAAGTGCAATTTTTAAACCATTTTTAGTAATAATATTGTTTTTTAATCTATTTTCTAAAGTATCACTTACACCTGAATATATCATATTTTTTTCTTTCAAATAGTTAATAGAATTTTGTATTCCATTTATACCTTTATCATATGCATGATAACTACCGAGAGAAACTGCATTAAATCCAAGATTTGATAAAGAATCAATCACATCAAAAGGTGAATTATAATTATAATATGAACTTAAGCCCAAATCACTACCACCTACTATACTTTGTTGGAAGTAAAAGTTAATGTTTGATTTTTTCATAATATCATTCAAATCTTCTGTAACATAATTAAAATCGTATTTGCCATCTTCTGATTTAGTATCGTACCACATATTGCTATTTACAAGAACATTTCCACCAAGAGTAAATGACACGGTATATTCTTTTGCAACAGGTTCTTTATTTACAACATCCCCATCATCTGTATCTTCTACATCTTTTTTAAAATATCCTTTAAAAAAGTATAATGACCCAAAAATTATACATATAAGCGACAATAATACAATAAATGGTGTCTTTTTAATTTTCCTCTTTTTCATTTTTTTCCTCCTTTTTATCCACAATTTCAAAATCTATAGTACTTTCTACTTTTGATGCATCTACACATTTAACAGTAACTTCATCACCAAGTCTATACCTTTTTCCACTTCTTTTACCAAAGATACTTTGACTAACTTCATCTACAATATAATAATCTCCTTTTAAAGAACCAACATGAACTCTTCCTTCTACTCTATTTGAAAGTCTAACAAACATTCCAGATGGAACTATCCCAGCTACCTTAGCAGTATACTCCTCTCCAATATGTTCCATCATATATTCTGCCATCTTCATATCTTCTACATCTCTTTCACACTCGATCGCATTTCTTTCTTTTAAAGAAGAGTGTTCAGCTTGCATATATAGTTTCTTAGATAAATTAGACAAATCTTCACTAGTCATCTTATCACCATGTATAATCATCTTAAGTACCCTATGAACAGTATCATCAGGATATCTTCTAATTGGACTAGTAAAATGACAATAACACTTACTAGCAAGACCAAAATGTCCAACATTATCTATACTATAAACTGCCTTTTGCATAGCTCTTAATCCAAGTTCTACTAACATTTCATAATCCTTAGCACCTTTTAACTTATCAAGTATCTCTTGCATTTGTCTAGGTTTAAACTCACTAAATTTACACTTTATTCTAATATTGTGTCCAAGTGCATTAAGAAGAGAAATATATTCTTTAATTCTCTTTTCTTTAGGTATTTCATGAATACGATACACCATAGGATAACCAAAATTAGTAATATACTCTGCTACAGTTTCATTAGCAGCAATCATAAAGTCTTCAATTAACTTCTCTCCAACTCCTCTTTCTCTTTCACCAATTTCAATTGGCTTACACTCTTCATCTACAATTATCTTAATTTCAGAAACATCAAAGTTAATTTGACCTCTATCATCCCTTCTTTTTCTTAATATCTTAGAAAGCTCAGCCATTAAATCAAGTTCTTTAGTAAAATCTTCATATCCTTCACTAACAATTCCTTTTTCTAAATACATATTAGCTTTCTTATAAGTCATTCTAAGTTTAGAATTGATAACACCTTCATAAACATCATAATTTACTACTTTACCATTACTATCTATTTCCATATCACAAGACATTACTAATCTATCTACATGTGGGTTTAAAGAACAAATTCCATTTGACAACTTATGAGGCAACATAGGTATTACTCTATCAACTAAATAAACACTTGTAGCCCTATCTAAAGCATCTCTTTCTAGTGCACTATCTTCAGATACATAATGAGTAACATCAGCGATGTGTACCCCTAATAAATAATTACCATTTTCTAACTTTTCAATATATATTGCATCATCAAAATCCTTAGCGTCATCCCCATCCATAGTAATTATCTTTTTATCTCTTAAATCTCTTCTTCCAACAATATCTTTCTCACTAACTTCATCAGGAATAGACTTAATTTCCTCCATAGTCTCATCACTAAAATTAGGTTCTATGTCATGTTCATAAACTTTAGACAATATATCTATCCCAACATCATCTTTATGCCCTAAAATCTTAATAACTTCACCATAATACTTATTATTACTAATCTGTGTATATGGTCTTACTATAACCTTATGACCAGGCATCGCATCATTTCTATGATTTTCATCTATTAAAATTGTAAGTTTAACACGCTCATCATCTAAAATAATCTTCCCATATTCACCATCTAAAGTATACTCACCAATAATCGTATCAAACGACCTATCTATAATTTTTACTATTCTACCCTCTTCATCAGAAATATACTCTGCTGCTACTAAATCATTGTGAATAGCACCATTCAAATTCTCACTCTTAATGTGAATATCAGGTTCATTTTCTAAAATTACAAAACCAAAACCTTTTTTACTTACAGACAATTTACCAACTTTCAAATGTGTATTTTCATATAACATATACTTACCCTTTTTAGTTACATAAACATCTCCACATTTCTCAAGTATTCTTAACTCCTCACATAATTTATCCAAACTACATTTATTACTTAAATTTTCTTGTATTTCAATCTCAGTCATTGGAATATCTTTATTTTTTAAAACTTCTAAAATATCTTCTCTCATGACATCCTCCATATTATTATTATAAAATAAAAAAGACTTTATAAAAAGTCTTTTTTTAAAATTATTTTACTAAAGTGTCATAATAAGTGAAATTATAATAAATAGCATACCTAAAACAGCAGTCAATCTTGTAATAAATAATTCACTACCTCTTTCTTTTCTCTTATTAAATAAATCAGAACCACTTCCACCTAAACTACTAGAAGCACCTTCTGCTTTACCACTTTGTAATAAAACTATTGTAATAAGTAAAATAGATATAACTATTATTAAAGTTTCCATAACATCACCTTCAATGTATACTTTATCATATATTTTCTTATTTTTCAATCACTTAGATAAATATTTCAACTAATCGATTAGCAAAAAATTATATTTTAATTTTTATAAATACTTAATTATTTAAGTTTTTTCTTTCTTATACACTTTATCTAAAATTTTAATAGCTTTATCCACATGTTCATCCTGTAATCCCTGTTGTTCTATACCAATACTTTGACATGGCAACTTTACTAAATGATCACTTAATTTTTTCATAAAATAATCATCTTCTAAAATAACATAATTTTCAATTTCTGGATGCTTACTCAAATAATCGATTATTTCGCATTCTCTAGTCTTACCATTTGGAGTAAAACCAACAATCTCTATTCCTTCATTTATTAAACTAGTAGTTAATTCTTCTAAAATAGGACTCATCTTCCACTGTTAACATAACCTGTTTTTATAGAAGAACTAATAACTATTTTAGAATCAGTTTCATTGACAATTCTTTTTAATCTTTGCAAATTATCATAATTTATTACATCCATTTCACACCAAGTATCTAAAATACCATTAAAATCTAAAAATATGACTTTCATATATCCCTTTCTTAATAAATCTAAATACATTTATTTTCTTTCATTAACATATTTTTTAAACATTTCTCCTCTTTCTTCAAAACATTTAAACTGATCCCACGAAGCACAAGCAGGACTAAGAAGAATAATATCACCACTTACTGCATTATCAAATGCTATATCAGTAGCACCCTTTAAATCATCAACAACAATACATTTAATACCTATAGAATCAGCATATTCCTTAATTCTATGTTTAGTCTCTCCATAGCTTACTATAAGTTTTACGTATTTCATATATTTAGTTAAATCAGCAAAACTATGTCCTCTATCTAAACCACCTAAAAGTAATATAGTAGGTTTATCAAAAGAAGATAATGCTATCTCTGTAGCTTTTACATTTGTAGCTTTTGAATCATTATATATTTTAATACCATTATATTCTTTTACAAACTCTATTCTATGTTCAACACCCCTAAAGTTTTTTAAGACAGATACTATAACATCATCACTTACATTTAATCTTTTACTAACTAATATAGCAGCCATTATATTTTCATAATTATGATTTCCTTTTAATAAAATATCATCAGTAGAAATTATCTTTTTACCATCATATACAATATATTTTCCATCTAAATGACATAATGTATCTTTATTATTTATACTGAAATATTCTTTATGTGACATAATGTCATTGGTATTATTTACAACATCAACATTATCATAATTTAATACTGCATAATCATTACTAGAATGATGATTAAATATTCTCTTTTTAATATTGATGTAATTTTCTTTGTTTCCTACAAAATCTAAATGTGCTTCAAATATATTAGTAAGTACAGATATATTAGTCTTAAACTTATCAAAATTACATAATTGTTGTATAGATATTTCCATAAGCAATATATCTTTACTCTTAATATTATCGAGTTCTAAACATAATGGATATCCAATATTACCAGCAAGTATTACAGGCATATTTGCACCCTTTAATATTTCATAAACTAATGTAGTTGTCGTTGTTTTACCGTTACTACCTGTAATTCCTATTATAGTAACATCTTCAGGAAGAAGTCTATAAGCCATTTCAACTTCATTTATAATAGGTATATTCAACTTTTTAGCATAAACTATCATTTCATGACTATCTTTTATTCCTGGATTTTTAATAACATAATCGATACTCTCATCAATTAAATCAATAGGATGACTCCCAAGTACTACTTTAATTCCTAATTTTTTTAACTCTTCAATATGTTTTTCATCTTGAGTTTCATTTTTATCATTTATTATAATTTCATTATTTTTACTAGCAAGCACTTTAGCAGCTTCATATCCACTTCTGGCCATTCCTAATATAAATATTTTTTTGTTTTCAAACATATTACATCCTCCAAAATAATTATACTACAAAATAATTATAAAAGTTCATAAGCGAGGATAAATATTAAATCAAATATTATATTTAAAAATATAACAACTTACCTTTTTTAATATTTATTCAAATAACCACCTTGCTATATCAACTATTTGAATACCCTCATACTGATATTTCTCGTGTTTTGTTCTTGCAATTACCATTTTAGGATATGCATCTTTAATTTGCAATAAAGGAGTTACCTCTCTTTCAAAAGTTTTATCATTACTTATATCATCAGATACCTGAATATAAATTTTCTCATCTTTTTTTATTGCAACAAAATCTATTTCTTTATTATAAAGAACTCCAGCATACAATTCATAACCACGTCTAAGTAATTCTATAGCAACAATATTTTCATATATTCTTCCATAATTCATATTTTTAGTACCAATTCTCGCATATTTAAAAGAAGGGTCAACTAAATAATATTTATCTTGAAATGCTAAATATTTTTTGCCTTGGATATCATATCTTCTAATTTTATAAAATGCAAAGGCACTACATAAATATTTAAGATAATTACTTATCGTTTTATCACTTATAGTTTTTTTATTTTTAGATATTTCTTTAGCTATACTTCTTGAAGATATTAAATTAGATATGTTGTCCATAAGAAAATCATTTAATTGGTCTAACAATTCAACATTACGAATTTTATACTTTTGAGTAATATCTCTAACAATTAAAGTATTGTATACATCTTTTAAATATTCATACTTTTCTTCATTAGACTTATATAAATAAGACCCCGACATACCCCCTTCTAAAACATACTTATCAAATGCTTCATCTAAATCTTTATTATTATAATATTTAATAAATTCTTTAAATGAAAATGGATATATTTTAATTTCAAAAGTTCTGCCAGTAAATAAAGTTGCTAAATCGCTACTTAATAAAAACGCATTTGAGCCAGTAACATAAATATCATATTTCTCTTCAGCATGAAGCCAATTGATTACTTTTTCAAAATTACTACACATTTGAACTTCATCAATTAAAACAAAATTATTTTTATCACTGGCATAATGCTCATCAATATAATTATAAAGAGCATCGCAACTTTTTAAATTATCATATTTTTTTATATTAAAATTGATATGTATTATATTATAATTATCTACATTATTCACTATATATTCTTTAAATGTCTCCAGCAATTTAGATTTACCACTACGCCTTACTCCAGTTATTACTTTTATATCTGTTGTTCCAATTACATTTTTCATTTTTAATAAATAATATTCTCTTTCAATTATTTTCATGTCCATCAACTCCTACTAACATTATAGCATCTTATTACGTATTTTTAAATTTTTTTTTGTTTTGCGTAATAGAAAACAACTAATCACCATCAAAATATGTAAGCAAAAAGCACTTATTTACAAAATTTCTAAAGGTGAAATGAAAAGTTAACTGCAACACTTGAAAAAAATAAGAGAAAATAAATAAAATGAAAGACTAAGTGCAATAAAAAATGCATTTTTTTTCTAGGAAAAGATAAAAAAAGCGTTACAGTTAGTATTTCAGAGCATAGCAAAGCTAGCCTATGCTTAAATCACTGCAAGACTAAATGAAACACTTTAACGCGTTGTTCATGCAAGACTAAATGATACATCTCCCATTGTAAATCATATTTATT
>CALVQZ010000078.1 GCA_944358275.1 uncultured Bacilli bacterium | reverse complement strand
TCTTTAGATAAATCTCCCTTTTCAACATCTACTGTTGGAGGTTCACTTACTACTTCATCTTGACTAACTTCAACTTTATTTGTTGACAATATACTTGGTTCTTGAACTAATTGTGTATTAGGTATATCAACTTCGCTAGGCTCTGGTACAAATTTAGGTTGTTCTTCACTTTGTGATTCTATTCCTGTAGTTTCACTTATTTGATCAGCTTGTACCTCAATATTAGGTGCCTCTAGCTCATTATCCAAAGTACTTGGTATAACAGCACTAGCGATTGGTACCTCTACTTCAGGTTCTCCTTCACTTTGAGATACTTGTTCTTCTATATTAGGCGCAAATCCATCGGCAATAGGCGTAAATGTTGGAATTTCAAACTCACTTTGAGCTTCTATTTCTTTCGTTTCACTTGTTTGATCAGCTTGTACCTCATTATTAGACATCTCTGGCTCATCATCCCAAGTACCTGGAATAACAGCACTAACAGTTGGTACCTCTACTTCAGGTTGAATACCCACACTTGGTTTTTCTACTGTTGTTGTTTCAACTGGTAATGGTGTTTCTTCTAGCTTAGGCATATTCATAAACCATTTATCTCTTACTCTTTCTATTTTTGAAACTAATGCTTTTGTAAATAAAACTGCCCTATTCATATTGCAAGATACTTTTTCTTGCATTTTTAGTTTATTTAATATGTCATTTATTTCTTTTAATTTTTCTTCACTTAAATCTAACAAGCTATCTTGTTTAGGATTAACACTTTCACTAACTTCATTTCCTACATTAGACACATTTCGATTAAAAGATTTCATTATTTTATCTTTAACTGTTTGTTTAACACGAACTGCTCTTTTTAAATCGGAACTATTAACTCTTAAAGAAAATACACTATCTATGTATGAATATTCTATTGCAGATGTCATACTATTACCTCCATTATATTCAAATTATTTTTATTATTCTTCGCTTTTTGCTACTTCCTTCATTACTTCTTTAACTGCTGCCCATTCTTCATCAGACTCAATAGCACCTAAAGAATACATATTATCTTTTTCAATCAATTCAGAGGCATAAATTTTTACCATGTCGTTTTCATCAACCTCATTTAAAGTATATAATATATAATTTTTATTATACTTTTTAACAGAAAATGCTGATAAAATTTCTGCTTCCTTTTCATTTCCAGATTCATCTAATACTACTATTGTTCTTTTCTTTTCGTCCATATATTCCACCTCTATCTATTCTTTTAATATCATAATATGATTATATCACAGCTTATCTATTTTTGTACATATTTTTTTAAAATAAAATATTTGCAATCATACGCACAGTTTTCTTTTAAGTATTTTTCTAGATTTTCTATATTATTATATTCTTTGCATTTTTTATTATCTTTATCATAAAAACCCTTTAATCTTAATTTACCATATGCCCAATCTCCCACTATATAATCAAAAGGAATAAAATAATCAGTTGCTTTACTTATAACTTCTTCTTTATCGTAACCATTTCTTTTATCTTCTATTAGCTCATAACTAATATCATTTAATATTACTTCTTTCATGCTATCACCTATCTTTAACAATTATATCACATTTTATTAAGATGGTGTAGATAATATGTTAGAATTTCTTTGAAAACCACTACCATAATATATAGGAATATTACCTTGTATTAGTTTTATAGAGATTGGTACTGATGTAGAAATGTTTACTGTCTGTGAAATAAATGGAATAATTACTTTTTCATTAACGCTTACATTTATAGATATTTTAATTAAAGCATTATTTATTCCATATTCTTTTACTTCAGCATTAACATTTGCAAATACATCTCCTATTACATTTAATTTTATTGGTATTTCTGGACCAAGGTTGGATAAAAATACATTGTTGCTTATAATTCCAATAGGTACTTCATAAATAACTCCTTTATTATATTTATGAATGTTTTCGTTAAATAATTCTTCGTCATTTTCTATAGTTTTTATATTTTCTAATATGTTTTCTGTTATAGATGTAAGCATTTTATTTATTGTAATAGGATCAAAGTCAACCATTTGAATTTCATCTTCACTATTTTTCGTTATTATAATCATATCTTCAACATTATCTAAGTAGTTAAGTTCTTCTTTAATTGCTCTATTTATTAAAGCAACTGAATTATTTTTTACTTTACTAACTACATATTCCATAAATATTGGTAATGCTTTATTACTAAAGATGTTTAATATAAATATTGAGATAATAAAACATATTATTATTATTCCCATAAATATGTTTAGTTTAATATTTTTTTTCATACTTTATTGTATGAAAAAAGTAGTATATTATAGTACTACTTAAAAAATTTAATATATACGATTATTGCAATTGCTATAAGTATAGCTATAATACCAATAATTATAAATGCTTTAGAACTACTCTTTTTTTCTACAACTCCTTCAAAATCAATTCCTTCAAATTTTGTAGTATCCGTATAAAAAGTTTCTTCTTCTTTTTTTTCTTCTTTCTTTAAATTAGAAAATAAATCAGTAGATGTAATATTAGTTCTTGATACAGTATTAAATAAATCTTTAAGTTGTTGTTCGTGATTAAGTAAGTCATCGCTAAGTTCTACTGGGTTTTTGCTTTCCAAAGAAGATAAGATAGCATAGTCTTTATTTGTTATTCTTCTTACTTTAGAAGAATCTTCTTCATAATTATTATCGCTTCTTTTATTTTTTATTATTTCATTTATATCGTAATTACTATAATCTATTTCTTCTATACTATAATCTATATCACTATTTTTATATGAATCAACTCTATTAGTAAGATTTTCATAATTTCTTACTCTCTTATAATTTTCTCTACTATCTACCATACTTTTAATCTTAGTAATATCTATTTCGTTTATATTATCGATAACTGTAACATTACTTTTTGGCATTCTTTTTTCTTTGTATAATTCATCATATAAAGAATCGTTCTTAGAAGTTCTTTGTTTTAATTCATACTCTTTATAATATCTATCCATTCTAGATTTCATATTACTCACCTACTATTTTAATAATACCATACATTAAAAAAAAATTAAATATAACAATTGATTTTATTTGTATTATTGATATATAATCATATAGGAGGTTATTTATGTTTAAAGTAGAAAAAGAAAAATGCATTGGATGTGGAGCATGTGTAGGAGCTTGTGGAGAAGTTTTTGATTTTGATGATGATGGTCTTGCTATAGTTAAGAAAGAACCATCAGAAGAAAATATTGAAGCAGCAACTGAGGCACTTGAAGGTTGCCCTACTAATGCTATTGTTAAAGATGAATAAACAAGAAACACCTATTTAATTAGACTAAATAGGTGTTTTACTTCTTTTCTATTTAATTTTCTATATTCACCAGGTTGTAAATTACTTAAAGTAAGAAATGCAATTTTTTCTCTTTTTAATTTGGAAACTTTGAATCCTACTTTTTCAAATAATCTTTTAACTTCGTGATTTTTTCCTTCAGTAATAGTTATTTCAACAATCGAACTATTACTTTTTTTATCATATGATTTAAGTTTAACTCTTTTAGGAATACATTTTATTCCATCTAAGACTATTCCTTTTTTAAGTTTATTTATTTCTATTCCTTTTATAATTCCTTCAAGTTTTGCAACGTAAACTTTTTCTATCTCGTTTTTTGGGTTTGTAATTAAATTAGATAATTCTCCATCATTAGTAACTATTAGTAACCCTGTTGTATCATAATCGAGTCTTCCTACTGGATATAATCTTTTATTACTAGCAAAATAATCTGTTACTACACATCTTCCTTTTTCATCTTTAGTACTTGTAATAACTCCTCTTGGTTTATTGAAAATGTAGTATTCTTTTTCTTCTTTTTCTATTTTTTTTCCTTCTACTAATATATCATCACTAAAACTAGCTTTAGTTCCTAGTTCTGTTACTATCTTACCATTTACCATTACTTTTCCACTTTTTATTAACTCTTCTGCTTTTCTTCTACTAGCATATCCACTTTTAGCGATAATTTTTTGTAATCTTTCCATAATATCACCAACTGATAATAGTTTATCATGAATAAATAAATAAGTAAATAAAGCTTAATGATATGTTTCTAAATAGCTTTTATATGCTTTTTTCTCTAATTTTAAGTCTATATTTTTTACTTTAAATTTATTATTTTTCATCTTTAATATTTTACTAACTAAATATTTATTTAACTCTGGATTTCTTGCTAATATAGGTCCTAGAATATATGTCCCATAAAAGTTTTTATAATTAACTCCTAGGTTAGCATCATCTATAAATAATGGATTATCATTACCTTCTATTATACTACCTCTATTTTGAAAGCCTATTACATTATCTTTTACATTTTTCATTTTTATTATTACATCACTAACTATTCTTTTATCTATTTGTTTAGATGTATAGTTAAATATATTTAATGCACTATTATTTGATATACTTTTTCCAAATAGTTCTATACTGTTACCTGTTGCTATTATAAATTTATTTGATTCTATATATTTTTTTATTTCATCTTTATATTTTTTTATATCTTCTAATACGAGTAATTGATTATTCTCTGCACCAGATCCAATATATATTATGTCATACTTAGAAAAGTCTATATCATCTAGCACTGTTAATTTATCAATTTCTACTTTGACTTTTTCACTTTCTAATGCATATTTTAATGCTTTTATATTACCTACTTCACCATATAAATTCATTAAATCATAATAAAGATGCGCTATATATACTGTCATACTAGTCCTCCTTCATTAGCCTGTTAAATGGTATTACATAATCAAAATTTACTATTGCAAATATATCTGTGTTTGATTTTTTAATCATATCTTCTGCTTCATCTAAATTTTCATATATTTTTATTTGATTATTCTTAAATCCAGCATATTTCATTCTTGTTGCTATATCATATCTATCTCTTCCTACACATATTACCTTATCTGTATATTTATCATTTAATAATTCAAATTCTATATCGTATAACCAAGACATATCATTATGTTCATATCTTCTGCTTATTTCTTTCCAACCAATTACTATAGTTCTTTTCTTCTTGTGATTACTTGCAAAAAGAACTGATTGATTAAATGTAGTACTATTTTCATTTTTATTATTCATTACATATACTTGATTTTCTTTATATTTGTAAGTATCATTTAATTTTTTATCATTTTCCATCTTCGATATATATTTAGCAATATCTTCTTCTTTTATACCTAATAAAGATGATGTAGAGTATGCTGCTAAAATGTTATATGCATAATATAACACACTAAATTGTATAGTTAATTTTTGTTTATTATTTATAAGCATATATTTATTATCTAAAGATATTTTTGTTGCTAAATAGTCAACATTTGGTCTTTTGAAATCACAATTATTACAAGTATAATCTCCTAGTGCTTCTATGTGATAATAATTGTATTGTAATTTGTTATTACATATAGGACAATGTGAAATATTTAAACTATTAAATTTATTAGTTTTATAAGAATATTTATTTTTATTTATTCCATAGTAAGTTATTTTATTTTTTGAGTTAATTTTAAACTTTTGTAAATATGGATCATCTGCATTTAATATAAGATGCATATCATCAGTAAGTGCTTCTTTTATTTTTTCAAATACTAAATCAAAATGCCCATGTCTTGGAGGTTGATCTCTACAAATATTTGTTATAACTACATACTGTGGTTTTACTATATCAAATATAACTTTAGTGTATCTTTCATCTACTTCTATTACTAAAGCATCAGCTTTTATTTCTCCTTTTATATTAGAACTACTTATTAGTAAAGAAAGTATTCCAGAAAGCATATTACTTCCAAATTTATTGTGTACTACTCTTTTACCACTATCTTTGAGTACTTCACTAATAATAGATGATGTACTTCCTTTTCCAGCACTACCTGTTACTGCAATTACTATTTTAGGCATCTTAAAATAATTTAAAATATTTTTATTTAGTTTAAGTGCTAGTACGCCTGGGAAATTAGAACCCCTTTTTAGTAATTTAAGTATTTTACCTGCAATTTTACATATTACTAATTGTATTTTAATCATAATTCACCTCTTTACATAAAAAAGAAACAACTTAGTTTCTATCTTTTAAAACCAACTTTTTCTTTTACTTCTTTATATTTTTTCTCTGCTTCTTTTATAGTTTTTTCCATTCCTTTATCTAATATAACATCTATTATATCACTTTCTATATATTCTTTATATTTTTCTTGTACATTTGTAAGTAATTTTTCTACTTCATCAGCAACACACTTCTTAAATTCACCATAGTTTTTACCTTTAAATTCATCTTCTACTTCACTTATAGATTTATTAGTTAATGCACTATAAATATTTATTAAATTAGATATTCCAGGTTTATTTTCTACATCATATTTAATAATCATTTCACTATCAGTAGTTGCTCCCATTATCTTTTTTCTTGCAGATTTAATATCATCTAAAAGATATATTATTCCTTTTGGATTATCACTTGATTTACTCATTTTTATAGTTGGATTTACTAAATCCATTATCTTTGTACCTGTAGTAGATATAAATGGTTCTGGTACTTTAAATGTATCTCCATACTTTTTATTAAAACGTATTGCTAAATCTCTTGTTATTTCTAAGTGTTGTTTTTGATCGATACCTACTGGTATAAGATCAGCATCATATAAAAGAATATCTGCTGCCATTAAAACAGGATATGTAAATAAGCCTGTAGTAAAATTTGCGTGCTTACTACTTTTATCTTTAAATTGAGTCATTCTAGATAACTCTCCAAAATATGTATTACACTCTAATATCCACGATAGATTAGCATGATATGGATTTTCAGATTGAATATATATAGTATTTTTATCTGGATCTATTCCACATGCTAAATAGATAGCTATTAAACTTCTTGTATTTTTACTTAATGCATCTTTATCTTGTGGTATTGTTATTGCATGCATATCTGCTACAAACATATATGAATCATATTTATCTTGTAGTTCTTTCATTTGTCTTATTGCACCAATATAATTACCTAAAGTTATATTTCCTGTTGGTTGTAAACCAGTTAATATTCTTTTCATTATTTCACCTTCTTACTTAAATCCTTTATCTTTCCTAATGATTCTTCAAACTTTGGAAGAACACCTATATTATTAGTTCTGTGTGCTGGAAGTTGATAAATATCGTGTCCAGGATATTCATTACCTTCTATTATAGTTGGACCTTTATCAGTAATAGCAATATCCCAACCAACATATCTTACTTCTTTTACAACTTTAGCAGCCTTTTTAGCAAGACTAACCGCATCTTTATACATTGGAATTTTAAAACCAACTATACTCGTATCTGTCATCGGATGCTTATGATAAACATTCTTAAGTTTATCAACTGCTGGATACTCAATTACTCCTGTTTTCTCGTTTATCGGAACAACCATACCACCACCATTATAATTATCAACAATATAGCCATGATTACCTATTCTTTGATATGCTGCTACTAACTTTACAACACCATCATATCTATTTACTGTAATGAGTCTGACTGTATTTATAGCATGAGGATACAATTCATTCATTTCTTTACATTGAGTAACTACCTCTTCAATCAGTTTTAAATTCTTGCTAACTAAATAATCATAAAGATCTCCATCAAACTCACTAACAACAATCTTTTGCATATTATCTCCGTGAGTACCATTTATTGGCTTACAGAATATTATCTTATGCTTTTTAATAAACTTATTAAATTCCTTTTTATTATCATTTAATATAATATAATCTCTATTTAAATAGTCTTTAAATCTTTCATTAAACTCACTCTTATTTAAGAAAATATGATTATACTCTTTATTATTGTAATATTTAACAAAAATATTATTCTTTCCTCTAGTAAGTACTGTCTTTCTCTCATCACTATTCAAATTCCACATTTCAAATAAAAGATAATCAACATATCCAGATTGATATTTAATAGCACATATGATCATATCTATAAATAAAAATATTTTAGATTTACCTGTCTTATTATGAATATCACTAATAGTAGAAAACATATTCTTAATATTCATATTTTTAATTCTTCCAATTAAATACTTAAGTTTAAACATAATATCACCACTGATACAATTATATCATTATATTTGTAGATGTTGCTATAAAAGTTTTTCATTTTTAGTAAAAAAATACTAGTAAAATTTAAACTTACTAGCATTTTATAAAATAATATTACTCTTTACAACACTTTACAACTTTTTCCAACATTATCAATGAAACTTCTTGCAGCCGCATCTTTTACTCTTATTGTACTCAGATCAAGGTTATCAGTATCAGAAAACATACAATTTCCATTTTCTACATTGCTAAAATCTGCATTACTGAAGTCTATTGTTGTAAGACTGCTACAATCATAAAACATACTTCTCATATCTGTTACGTTACTTGTATCAAAGTTACTTAAATCTATGGTTGTTAGACTGCTACAATCAATAAACATACCATACATACTTGTTACATTACTTGTATCAAGAGTGCTTACATCTAAATTTGTAAGATTAGTAAACCGTCCAAACATATATGCAGCATCAGGATTTGCTACTATCTTACCTTCACTATATACATATACTTTACCATTATCATAATATGCAACTATTGAATTATCTTCATTTGCTGATACATCTAC
>CALVQZ010000077.1 GCA_944358275.1 uncultured Bacilli bacterium | reverse complement strand
CAAACAATTACGCCTAATTTATTAATTATAATAGCAGAGCCAAAACAGCATTTTGAGATGTTGGGTTTTTTAATGGATTAAGAAAAAAACTTGTTATTTTTGATTGTTTATTGAGATAAATATCATAAATTATTCTTTTTTTACAATGTTTTTATATTTTAATATTTCAATAATTATTATTAAAATTGGTACTGCTAATATTATTCCATAAATTTTAAATAAAAGGCCACATATTATTACTGATGTAATACACAAAGTTTGTGGTAGTTTATTCATATCTTTATATATTTTAGGTGTAATTATATATGAATCTATATTAGGAAGTAATATTGAAATTATAGATGTTAATAGAAGTAATTCTTTGCTTATTACTGATGCTGTAGTTATAGCAAGTATATTTGTAAGTATTGTTCCTATATATGGAATAAATGAATTTATTGAATTAAGTAACCCGAGTAATAAATAATTTGGGTGTCCTATTATAAAAAATGCTATTGTATATTCTATAAATTGAATAAATATAATTCTTACATTTGCAAGTAAGTAGTTTTTCAACTTAGAATTTATGTTGTAGAATAATATTTTATGTTTAAATCGCACTACTATTTGTTTTATGTACTCTTCATTAAGTAATATACATATTGATAATATTATTACAAAAACTACTTTACTTAATAAATTTATTATATTCTTAATTATATCCATTGCATTATTTATTATATATGTTATTACTTTTCCTAAATAGACATCTAAATTTATATTTATGTTATATTTTATATTTAATTTATCTATAAATTTTAATATGTTATCTAATAAATCTATTATTTTATTTATAAAATGTGTATTTGGTATTATTAAATATGTTAGTAATAATATAAATGCTAGTATACCTAGATATATAATTGCAATTGAAGCGATACTTCCTATACATTTTTTTAATCTTTTGTATATGGGATATACTATGTATGACAATATAATTGAAAAGAATAATATTGTTATTATGTTTAAGATGGTGTTAAGAATGTTTAATTTTAAAAGCAAATAAAAAAACAAAACAAAGATGGTGCTATTTAAAAGTATGTAATTTATACCATCTTTGTTTTTCATTATCTCACCTTACTATCTAATATTATAGTAACAGGACCATCATTATTTATATGTACATCCATCTCAGCACCAAATACTCCAGTCTGTACATTCATACCATTTTTTATAAGTTCATTATTAAATACGTTATATAACTCACTTGCTTTATCACTCTTCATTGCATTTGTATATGATGGCCTATTACCTTTTTTAGTATCAGCATACAAAGTAAATTGTGAAATTGAAAGTATTTTCTTTGAAGTATCTTTAATAGATAAATTCATTACACCCTCTTTGTCATCAAATATTCTAAGATTTAAAATTTTATTCACCATATAATTTATATCTTTAATATCATCATCGTGAGTAAATCCAACCAGTAAAACTAAGCCTTCACTTATACTACCAGTTACTTTTTTATCTACTATAACTTTTGAATGTAAACTTCTTTGTACTACTACTCTCATTGTATCAACCTTTCAACTTCAATTGTTTCTTTCATTTGATATAATTCGTTTAAGAACTTATTTAACTTTGTTATATTTTCTACTAATACTAGTAAATTATATGTTAGATAATCTGAATTATTAACAAGATTTATAGATTGAATTGTAACATTAGAAGATGATGCTCTACTTATTAAATTAACTAAAACATTATCTTTCTTTTCAAGTTTTACTATTATAGATGTCTTATATTTTCCTTCTGATTCCATATTCCATTCTATTGGAATTATTCTATCATCTACATCCATTATATTATGACAATTAGTTCTATGTACTACTATACCATTACCTCTTGTAATGTATCCAATTACATCGTCGCCTTTTACAGGTTTACAACAATTTGCAAGTGTTACTTTTATCTCATCTATACCTGCTACAATTATGTCATTTTTAATATTTATAGGTTGATTTGAACTTCCTAATCTATTTAATATTATTTCTTCTTTTGACTTAGTTTCTTTATTTAGCATATTAACTATAGTAAGTGGATTATATTTACCATTACCGACACTTAAATAAACGTCTTCAATGGTATCTTCACCTAATTCATCTAATATACTCTGTATATTGTCAGTAAACTCATTAAATGATAGTTTTTGCTTTCTAAGTTCTTTTTCAATCAATTCTTGTCCATGTTTTATATTTTCTGTTTTATCTATTTTAGTATAATATGATTTAATTCTATTTCTAGCAAGAGATGTAAATGCTATATTAACCCATTCTTTGCTAGGCCCTTTTGAATTCTTATTGACATTTATTTTTACTATGTCGCCATCTTTTAATTTATGATCAAGTGGAACAATAATATCATTTACTATTGCACCTACCATAGTATCCCCTACTTTACTATGCACTTTATATGCAAAGTCAATTGGAGTACTACCGTAAGGAAGTTCTATTACATCTCCTTTTGGAGTATATACGTATATGTAATTGTCTAAAGCCTCCTTTTTTACGGTATTTACAAAGTCTTCATCTGTTTCAGTTTCACTTTTACTACTTTCGATTATGTTTCTAAATCTTTGAAGTTTTTGTTCCATTACATTTTTAATTGCTTGTGATTCGTCTATCTTTTCTTTATATGCCCAATGTGATGCTATACCATATTCTGCAATTTTATCCATTTCATATGTTCTTATTTGAATTTCATATAATTCTCCACCTACACCAAATATAGTCGTATGTAGTGATTGATACATATTTTCTTTAGGCATTGCTATATAGTCTTTAAATCTTTTTGATAATGGTTTAAATTTTGAATGAATAAGTCCTAAAGTAAGATAGCACTCACTTTCAGTATTAACATATACCCTAAGTGCTAGTTTATCGTATATTTCTTCAAATTTTTTACCATTTTGCATCTTATTATAAATACTATATATACTTTTACTTCTTCCTTTTATCTCATGTTCAATACCATGTTCATTTAATAACTCAGAAATTTTTGTTTTCATCTCTAAGATTGCAGAATCTCTTTCTGCTTTAGTATTATTAAGTCTTGTAACAATATCATAATAAATATCTGGTTTATAATATCTTAAAGATAAATCTTCTAATTCACTTTTTAGATAATGAATACCAAGTCTGTGTGCAATAGGTGCTAAAATCTCTAAAGTTTCTTTAGCTTTTTCTTTTTGCTTTTCTTCTGGTATTGCCCATAATGTTTTCATATTGTGAAGTCTATCTGCTAATTTTATAATTATTACTCTAACATCTTCACATAATCCAACTAATATTTTTTTATAATAATTTATTTGATATAAAGAATCTGCTGATAAAGATAACTTGTTTATCTTTGTAACCTCTTTTACTAACTTTGCAATGTCAACACCAAATTCTTCTTTTAATACATCTTCACTTATATTATCCATCTTTATAACATCATGTAAAAGTGCGGCACATAATGTTTCATAATTAGAATGTATTTTAGTAAGTATATAAGCAACATTTAAAGGATGTGTTATATATTCTTCTCCTGTTCTTCTTTTTTCTCCCATATGAGTTTTATATGCGAATTCATATGCTTTTTTTATCGTTTCTAATTCTTTTTCATCTTCTATATAACTTTTTACAACTTCAAAAAAACTCTCAAACGTTATTTTTTCTTCCTCTTTCATAATACCTCCTATTCTTCAAATAAAGGTTCTCTCATTTCTTTTGATACTTTTCTAATAAGATAGCTATTTATTTCATCTATTTTAAGTTCAAATATGTCATTTACCATTTCACTTAAAGTAAGTTCATTACTTTTTTGCCACTTCTTATCAGTAAGACAATTCCAAATCTCCGCTTCTTTAATATTGCTATATCCTTCTTTTTTAAATTCACTACACTTTGAAATAAGCGCTGGTCTTATTCTATCATATAATTCTCTTAGTGTTTTAAATTCATAGTTCATAAGCATCACCAATTTAATTATATAACATTTATAGGAAAAAACAAAATATTTTTAAAGTATCTACATATTGATATACACAATTAAGTATGTATTTATATTCTATTTAAAACATATTATTTTAAAGGTGAACATATGAAAAATACTTTTATAAAATCCACACTCATATTACTAATTGGAGGCTTTATTACTAAAATACTAGGTATGCTTATAAAGATAGTAACTAATAGATTAGTAGGTACTGAAGGCCTAGGAATATATATGCTTATAACTCCTACTTTTATGCTCCTTATAACTATTGCTCAACTTGGATTTCCAGTTGCAATTAGTAAATTAGTTGCAGAAGAAAAAAATAATAATAAAAATCTCGTATTTTCTATTATTCCTTTTTCTTTAATTGTTAACTTTATAATAATGATTATACTTCTATTCACATCTAATTATATAGCAACTAATCTATTACATGAAAAAAGAGCAATGTATGGTTTAAAATGTATTGGATTTGTTCTTCCTTTTATATCTTTATCTTCTATATTAAGAGGATATTTCTTTGGAAAACAAAGGATGATACCCCATATTATATCTAATATTACAGAAGATGTAATAAGACTTATTACTTTAATGATAGGTATACCTATATTTTTAAAAAATGGTGTAGAAAGTGTAGTTAGTTTTATCATTTTATCAAATATAATTAGTGAACTCACTTCTATTTTTGTATTGTTTTTCTTTTTACCAAAGAAATTTAGTATTAAAAAAGAGGATATAAAGCCAAAAAGGAATAATATTATCAGTATTCTTCAAATAAGTATACCTACTACAAGTAGTAGACTAATAGGTAATCTTGGATATTTTCTAGAGCCTATAATACTAACTCATTTTTTAATAAGAAGTGGATATTCATCTAGTTATATAGTAAATGAATATGGAATAATAAATGGATATATAATGCCTATACTTATGCTTCCTTCTTTCTTTACTCTTGCTATTAGTCAAGCACTTATTCCAGTAGTAAGTAAAGCATATAGCAATAATAATATACCTTATACAAAAAAGAAGATAATGCAAGGAATCTTATTTTCACTAATAATTGGAATTCCATCTACACTACTTTTTATGCTTATTCCAGATATACCTTTAAAATTAGTATATAATACAAGTGAAGGTATACAATATATTAAATTTATGGCACCAATATTTTTACTTCATTACATACAAGCTCCATTAAGTAGTAGTTTACAAGCAATGGGAAGAGCAAAAGAAAGCATGAAAGGGACTATATTAGGAGTAAGTGCTAAACTTATTACACTAATGATTGGATGTAATTTAAAAATAGGATTATATGGACTTATAATTGCAACTTGTATAAATATAATAATCGTTACTATTTATGATTATACAAAAGTAAGAAAAGCGTTAAAATAAAAAGAAATCTATAATTAGACTTCTCTTTTTAATTCATGATTTATATTGTTTAGATTTAACTTTATTTTTAGAAATATAATATCTATCTAATAATGATATTACTTGTTATTTAGTTTGTACTTGAGTAGTTTTTTTATTTAATCACTTTTTTTACCACACATATAGCAATAAGTCCCATTTAACTTAGTACCACAATTTGTACAATAGGAAAAAGTATCATCTTTATTTTTATCATCTTCAAATATACCTACTATTTCTTTATTAAATTCAGATTTACCAAATGCAAGTATTGGACAAAACACTATTGGTAAAAAAACGAGACCTATTATAAAAAATGTATCTTTTTGAAATTTAATACCCATATTTATTGCAATTACTACATATAGTACAATACTTGCACCAGGTATAAAATAAAAGAGTATCAACCATAAAGGTATATCAAGTACTTTTAGCTTAACAAATACATTATATATAGGAATAATTCCTTCCCAGCCTTTTCTGCCCATTTTCTTAAATAGAAAATAATTATATATCATTTTAAATATATAAAGAAAAAATACAAAAAATAATATAAAAAATATCAAAGAAAATATAGCACCTAAAATTGCATAACTATTCAAATTAAAATCAGTAATATAATTTTCATTTTCGTATATCATAACGCCTCCCTTTACATTATAGCATTTTTTTAATTAAAGATACTACTGATTTTAATTACTATATGAATATAACTTATAAATTGTGAAAAATTTTTGAAAATGTCCCCAATTAAAAAATAAATAATTAGTGAAAATGTCTCTATTAGAATTGGTATTCAAAATTTATGTAATAATTAGTGAAAATGTCCCTATTTTATATTAAAATAT
>CALVQZ010000076.1 GCA_944358275.1 uncultured Bacilli bacterium | reverse complement strand
TAACAATGTTCCACGTGAAACATATAAGTAAAGTAGTAAACAACAATGTTCCACGTGAAACATATAGGTAAGTAGTAAACAACAATGTTCCACGTGAAACATATAGGCAAGTAGTAAACAACAATGTTCCACGAAAAACATATAAGTAAGTAGTAAATAACAATGTTCCACGTGAAACATAAAAAAAGAGGTGTTATATGAATGAAAAGTACATGTATTTGGCAATAAAAGAAGCAAAAAAAGCATTAAAAAAAGATGAAATACCTGTTGGTGCAGTAATAATAAAAAATAATAAAGTTATAGGAAAAGGTTATAATAAAAAAGAAATTACTAAAAATGCATTGATGCATGCAGAAATTATTGCAATTGAAAAAGCATGTAAAAAAAATAAAGATTGGAGATTAGAAAATTGTGAAATGTATGTAACTATGGAACCATGTATTATGTGTACTGGAGCTATTATAGAAACAAGAATAAAAAAAGTTTATTGTGGTATAAGAAATAATACTACAAAAGAAATTACAAATCAAATATATAAAGATAAAAAAATTGAAATTTCTTTTGGAATCTTAGAAGATGAAATACTAAAACTAATAAATACATTTTTTGGAAAAATTAGGAAAAACAAATAGAACATATGTTTGATATATTTTTTATCAAATAATCTTTTGTTATGTTATTAAAAATGATATAATTAAATTGAAAAGAAGGTGTTTAAATGTCATATAAATCGCTTTATAGAAAATATCGACCTTCAAGATTTGAAGATGTTTATGGGCAACAATTTATTATAAAAACACTTAATAATGCTATTGAAAATAATAAAGTTAGCCATGCATATCTTTTTACTGGAACTAGGGGTACAGGTAAAACAACGATAGCTAAAATATTTGCTAAAATGGTTAATTGTTTAGATATGAAAGACAATAAACCATGCGGAAAATGTGAAATTTGTTCAAATGAAAATGTCGATGAAATACAAGATATTATTGAGATAGATGCAGCATCAAATAATGGTGTAGATGAAATAAGAGAATTAAAAAATAAAATAAAAATTGTACCTATGAAATGTAAATACAAAGTGTACATAATAGATGAAGTTCATATGCTTTCAACTGGAGCATTTAATGCACTTTTAAAAACACTAGAAGAACCTCCGGAATATGTTATATTTATTTTGGCAACAACTGAGCCCCAAAAATTACCAATAACAATAATATCAAGATGTCAAAGATTTGATTTTAAAAAAATACCTACAAATGAAATATTCAATAGATTAAAATATATTTCTGAAAAAGAAAATATATTGATAGACGATGAAGCACTTACTGAAATATCAAAAATGTGTGATGGTGCAATGAGAGATGCAATATCTACATTAGAGCAAGTTAGTTCATATTCAGATAAAAAAGTAACAATTGATGATATATATATATTAAAAGGAACTATATCTATAGATGTATTACTTGATTTATCTAAATCATACATAAATAGGGACTTAGAAAAAATATTAGATATTGTAGAAAATATGTACGATAATAATAAAAACTTTTCTATAGTTGTAGAAAATATGCTTATGTTATTTAGAAATATTTTAATATGTAAAAAGGCTCCAAAGTATTTTGATAAGAAAAATATTTCATTAAAACAAGAAATCATAGAAATATCTAATGATATTGATATTGATTCAATTGAAAATATTGTTCTTAAATTTGAAAAATTATATAAAGATATTAAAGAAAGTAACTATCCTAGAGTTTTATTTGAATTATCTTTATTAAGTGACTATCAATTAGATAAAAAAGAAGAAGTAAAACTTGTTTGTAATGTTCTTGAAAAAGAAAAGATAAGTATTCCTAAAAAAGAATTAAAACAAGAAAAAATACACAAAGATATAGAAATAGAAAAAAATATTGAAGAAAAACCTAATAGTATAGAAAATCATATAACAAAAGAAGAAAAAAATAATGTTATAGAAGAAGACATAGTTAAAGAAGAAAATATTAAAATAGATATATTAGCACAGACGAGCGATAAAAAAGTACTTATCAATAATACTATCGCATTATCATCAAATAAAGATAAAAAAATAGTTCAAGATAGTTTTCTTAAATTAGATAAGTATTTAATTGATAAAAAATATATGAATGCTGCAACTATTTTGAAAGATGCAAATGTAGCGGCAGCCTCACAAGATCATTTACTTCTAACTTATAAGTATTCTAGCATGGTAGAAGAAATTGATAATAATATGAATAAAATAAGAGAATTATTAAGTAAGTTATTATTAAAAGATTATAAGGTAGTTGCAATTACTATGGATGAATGGATGGATGAAAGACCATATTATTTGAATTTAAAGAAGACAAATGGTAAAATAGATTTGCTTGAAGAAATTATAGAAGTAAAAAATATAGAAGATAAAAATTATGAACTAGATACTATCGATGATATAATAGATATTTTTGGTAGAGATTTAGTAGAAATGGAAGGATGATAAATATGAATATGCAAGCTATGGTGCAACAAGCACAAAAATTACAAAAAGAAATATTAAATTCAAAAAAAGAAATAGAAAATAAAACATATGTTTGTACTAAGTCTTTTGTTACTGTAGAGATGAAAGGTACAAAAGAAATAACGAAAGTAACTATAGAAGAAGAATCTTTAGAAAAAGAGGATATAGAAATTTTACAAGATTTAATAGTTGTTGCTACAAATGAAAATATAAAAGCAATAGAAAAAGATATGCAAGCTAAATTAGGAAAATTTGGTGGAATGGCTGGTTTATTATAATGAACTATCCTGAGTCATTAAATAATTTAATAAATTCATTAAAAAAATTGCCGAGTATTGGTGAAAAATCAGCTGAGAGATTAGCATTTGCTATTATGAATATGGATGATGAAGATATATCTATTTTCTCAAAATCTATTGTTGATATTAAATCAAAAATAAAGAAATGTACAATTTGTGGTAATATAACAGAAAACGAAATATGTGAAATATGTTTAGATAAAAATAGGGATGCATCTATTATATGTGTAGTTGAAGATGTAAAAAATATAATTACTCTTGAAAAAACTAAAACATATAATGGTAGATATCATGTATTAGAAGGACTTATTTCTCCTGTAGATGGTAGAGGGCCTGATGAAATTAAAATACAATCTTTAATTGAAAAAGTTAAGAATGAAGATATTAAAGAAGTAATAATTGCAATAAGTCCGACATTAGAAGGTGAAACAACTGCATTATACATTTCAAAATTATTAAAAGATGAAGAAGTAATAGTTTCTAGAATAGCATATGGAATTCCAATAGGTGCTGATATGGAATATTTGGATCCCGTAACTTTATCTATGGCTATGAATAATAGAAATGAGATTTCATAGATAATAATATAATTCATATAATTTATTGGTGATTATGTGAAATTATTATTCAATATTTTAAAAAAGATAGTATTTTCTGGATTTACTTTATTTGTTTTTAATATGATGGTAAGGCCACTCAATTTTGTAATACCAATCAATATAGTAACGATCGCATTTTTGTCAATATTTGGTATTATGTCGTTACCATTTTTTTCAATTATAATATTGTTTTTTATTTAAGGAAGTGATGATATGCTTGGAGATTATAAGAATTATGAGCCAATAATATATAGACAAATGAAAAATATATTAAATAAGAACTTATCCCATGCATACTTATTTGATATGAACCATAATATATATGCTGAAGATATGGTTTTAGCATTTGTAAAGAGTATTTTATGTAAAGAACATGCAACAAAAGAAGAATATGATAATTGTGCAAAATGTAAGAGAATAGATGATGGAAATTATCAAGAATTAAAAAAAATATATCCAGATGGACAATTTATTAAAAAAGAACAACTCGATGAACTTCAAAAAAATTTTAATACAAAACCACTTGAAAGTAACTATAGAATATATATAATATATGAAGCTGAAAAACTTAATGCATCAGCAGCGAATAGTTTACTTAAATTTTTAGAAGAACCTTCTTTTGGAATTATTGCAATTTTACTTACTAATAGTGTTAATTCTGTATTAAGTACTATTGTATCAAGATGTCAAATTCTTAAATTTAGTAACAATAAAATACAGGATTTTATAAAAAATTATAATATTACTGATGAGGTTACATTATATAAATTATCATTTACAGTGTTTGGTATAAGTGATAAAAATAATATAGAACAATATCATAGAGATTTTTTAGATTCAGTTATTAAATTTATAAATTTTTATGAATCAAAGGGAATTAAAAGTATAATTTATGAAAAAGAAATATTTTTAGATAAATTTAAAGAAAAAAAAGAAATATTTAATTTCTTTGAATTTTTGATATTATTTTATAGAGATGTAATAAATTATAAGTTATCTAGAAATATAATGTATTTTGATGATTATGAAAAATTATTAAATACTGTTTCTCTTGGTAATAGTGTTGAAAAAATATTAAATAAAGTAAATATTCTTATTAAAAAACAAAAACTATTAAAAAATAATATAAATACTAATATGTTGTTAGATAGTTTAATTATTGATATGGAAAATAATTAAGTAGGGAAGTGAATTTAATGGAAAAAGTAATTGGTGTTATTTTTGAAAATAATAAAAGAGTATATTTTTTTAGTCCAAATGACTTAGAACTATCAAAAGATCAAGATGTTATAGTAGAAACAGAGCAGGGATTACAATATGGTAAGACAGTAACATCAATAATTGAAAGAAATGAAAAATGTCTTAATTTACCTTTAAAAAATGTTTTAAGAATAGCAACAAAGGAAGATAACAAAAAACATAAATATAATCTTAATTTAGCAAAAAAAGCAATTTTTGAATGTGAAAAACTTATAAAAAAGTATAATCTAAATATGAAAATATTAGATGCTAATTTTACTTTTGATAGAGGACAACTTCTATTTCATTTTTTATCTGATTCACGTGTTGACTTTAGAAATTTAGCTAAAGATTTAGCAGCTATATTTAAAACAAGAATCGAATTAAGACAGATAGGAGTAAGAGATAAAGCAAAAGCAATTGGAGGCATAGGTGTGTGTGGTAGGTGTTTATGCTGTTCAAATTATTTGTGTAATTTTGATTCAGTATCTATCAATATGGCAAAAAATCAAAATTTATCTTTAAACCCTAGCAAAATAAATGGAGCATGTGGTAGATTATTATGTTGTTTAACATATGAAAATGATGTTTATACTGAATATAGAAAAGGATTACCTAATATTGGAGAAAGAGTTAAGTATGATGGAAAAGAAGGAAAAGTTGTATCATTAGATATATTAAAAAGAACTTATACAATTTTGACTGAAGAAGATGAATATTTAACGGTTAAAGTAGATGAAAGTACTGAATGATTTATTGTGGGATGGAGAATTAAAAATATATCAAGATACAGAAAAATTTAAGTTTTCAATTGATTCAATTTTACTTGCTAATTTTGTGACTATAAATAAATCTGTAAAAAGAATACTTGATATAGGTACTGGAAATGCACCAATACCACTTATGCTTTCAAAGAGAACTACTGCTAAAATTGATGCGATAGAAATACAAGAAGAATCATATAACTTAGCGAAAGAAAGCATTAGTTATAATAAACTTTCTAATCAAATAAATGTTATTTTAGGTGATATAAAAGAAAAATATATTGAAATGGAAAATAATTTTTATGATACAATAGTGTCAAATCCGCCATATTATAAGTATGATATGAAAAAATCATCTACTAAATCTATTCTATTAGCGAGGTGTGAACAAGAATTATCTTTGATAGATATTTTTAAAATTTCAAAGAAATTGCTTAAAGATGGTGGTAATATAGCAATAGTAATAGATACTAAAAGATTAACTGAGGTACTTATACTTATGAAAGAAAATTCTATTGAACCTAAAAAGATACAATTCGTGTATCCAAAAGAGAATAAGAAATCAAAATTTTTCTTAATAGAAGGAACAAAGAATGGAAATTCAGGTATTAAAGTATTAAATCCTGTATTTATTCAAGATAATAATGATAATTATACAGCTTATGTTAAAAAAGTATTAACTGAGTTTGGGAAATAAATTATTTCCCGGGAAATAATTTTGAGGTGAAAAATGAGTCAAAAAAGCTATGATGGAAAACCAACTTTATATGTAGTGCCTACACCAATAGGAAATTTTGATGATATGACTATTAGAGCAATATCTGTTTTAAAAGAAGTAGAAGTAATATTTTGTGAAGATACTAGAGTTACATTAAATTTACTTAAACACTTTAATATTAGTAAACATCTTATATCTTCTCATAAGTTTAATGAAAATACTTCTGTTAACAAAGCATTAGAATATTTAAAAAATGGAAAAGATATAGCAATAGTTTCAGATAGAGGAACACCTATTGTGAGTGATCCTGGAAATATTTGTGTAAAAAAAGCAATCGAAAGTGGATATAATGTAGTTTCATTACCTGGTGCAACTGCTTTAATTCCTGCACTTACATCCTCTGGTATTGATTCTAGTAGATTTATATTTTATGGTTTTTTGAATAGTAAAAAATCTCAAAGAAGAAAAGAGTTAGAAAGTTTAAAAAATAATAAAATGACAATAATATTTTATGAATCCCCTCATAGGATATTAGATATGCTTTTAGATTTAAAAGAAATATTTGAAGATAGGTATATAAGTGTTTCAAGAGAAATTAGTAAAAAATATGAAGAGGTTTATAGAGGAAGAATCTCAGAAGTTATAGTAGAATTAGAGGATTCTAGGGGTGAGTTTGTCATAGTTGTATCAGGGTGTGAAAAAGTTGATAATTATGATAATATAAGTGTATTAGAACATATGAAAATGTATTTAGATAGTGGTTATGATGAAAAAACTGCTATGAAAATGGTAGCAAAAGATAGAAATATTTCAAAAAGTGAGGTTTATAAACAAGTAAAATTATTTCCCGGGAAATAATTTTTATAACAAAAATATTTTTTATAATATATAAAAATGTATTTAGATAGTATTTATGGTGAAAAAACGCTATAAAAATGTAATAGAAAATAGAAATATTTCAAAAAAGTGAAGTTTATAGATAAGTAAAATTATTTCCCGGGAAATAATTTAGAATATTAGAGAGGTATTTGTATGAAATTGATAGTTGGACTTGGTAATCCTGGAAAAGAATATGAAAATACTAGACATAACATTGGGTTTATTGTTATTGATAAGTTATTAGATTACTATAAATGTAATGATTTAAAAAGTAAATTTGGAGGTTTATATACACAAGTTATGATAAATGATGAAAAAGTTATATTTTTAAAACCACAGAAATATATAAATTTATCAGGAATTGTTATAAAAGAGTATATAGATTATTTTAAAATTGATGTTTCTGATTTACTAGTAATAAATGATGATTTAGATTTAAGTGTCGGTAATTTTAAATTAAAAATGTCTGGTAGTTCAGGTGGACATAATGGATTAAAGAATATTGAATTAAATTTGGGTACTAAGGAATATAAGAGATTAAAAATTGGTATTTCAAATGATAAACAGATAGATACTAAAGATTATGTTTTAGGTAAAATTGGAAGTAGTGATATAAAAACAATTGAAAAAATTGTAGATTTATGCCCTATGATTATCGACGATTATATGGTTATGTCGTTTTCTAATTTGATGACAAAATATAATAAGAAATGCTAAGATACATTGAAATGTGTCTTTTTGCAGTTGAGGTGATTTTATGAAGTTTAAAAAAATAAATGAAGGCTTAACAAATGTAATTGGTCTTACTGATGAATTACAGAGCGTTTATATTAAAGATTTATATTCTAAGAATGATTCTAATATTTTATTTGTTACTTCTTCTTTGTATGAAGCTAATAAAGTATATAATTCTATTTCAAAATATACTCAAAATGTATATCTTTTTCCAATGGATGAGTTTTTAATTAGTGAATCTTCTATTGCAAGTCCTGAGTTAGAAGTTACGAGATTAGAAACATTGAATGCTATAGTTAATGATATATCTAAAAAAATAGTAATTACTAATTTAACAGGTTTATTAAGATATCTACCATCTAAAGAAAAATATGAAGAAAATATAATTAAATTATCTGTAAATTCTGATATTGATAAAGAAAAGTTATATAGAAAGTTATGTAATAATGGTTATAATACTGAAACATTAGTTACAAAAACAGGGGAAATATCTAATAGAGGTTATATTTTAGATATTTTTCCTATTAGTGAAGATAATGCGATTAGAATTGAATTTTTTGGTGATACTATAGAGTCAATAAGATATTTTGATGTTGATACTCAATTATCTATAAAGAAAATTGATGAAATAATAATAAATCCATTTACTGAATTTTTGACTGATAGTTTGGTAAGTGATGATAAAAGGAAACAAAAGTATCTTTATAAATATGAATCTTTAAATAAATTAACTGATTATTTAAGTTCACCTATTTTAGTATTTAAAGATTATTCTCAAATATATAATTCTTATTTAAAATTATGTGAAGAAATGCATAATTATAATGTAGAAAATAATAATGATGAAAAACATATGTTTTCTTTAGAGGAAATTTCTTTTAAATATGGAATATATATATCGAGTGTTGATAGTATTTTACCTAATATAAAATTTGATTATATTCATGCTTATGATAGTTATGATGCTCCTAAGTTTGATAATAATGTTGAGTTATTGAATGAAAAACTTGAAGAATATACAATTAAAAATAAGACAATAGTTATTTGTTTAGATAATGAAAACCAGTTTAAAAGTGTAACAAAGTTAATAAATAGAAAGTTTATAGCAACTAATCTAAATGATATTAAAATAAATGCATTAAATATAATAATATATCCAATAGTTAATGGGTATATGTATGATAATTATGTTGTACTAAGTTCTTCAAATTTATTTAAGAGTAATTCTTCAAATTATTTATATAAAAGTAAATTTAAATATGGAACTAAGGTATCTACTGTTGATTCATTGAATGTTGGTGATTATGTTGTGCATAGTGTACATGGTATAGGTATGTATCAAGGTATAAAAGCATTGAAAAAGGGTAATATTATTAAGGATTATTTAAAGATAATGTATAGAGATAATGGATATTTATATATCCCTGTTGAGAAGATTGAACTAATTAGTAAATATTCTTCTAATGAGGGAATTGTTCCTAAATTAAATACTTTAGGTAGTACTGAATGGCAAAAAACTAAGATGAGATTAAAGGGAAAATTAAAAGATATTGCGACTCAACTTTTAAAAAATGCAATTGAAAGAAAGACAGTTAAGGGTTTTGCATTCAAAAAAGATATACCTGAACAAGTAGTGTTTGATGATGAATTTTCATATGAAGAAACACCTGATCAATTAAAAGCGATTGAACTAATTAAAACTGAGATGGAAAAACCTATACCGATGGATATGCTTTTATGTGGAGATGTGGGTTATGGTAAGACAGAGGTTGCTTTTAGGGCTATGTTTAAAGCGGTATATTCAAATAAACAAGTAGCATATCTATGTCCTACAACTATTTTATCTAATCAACAATATAATTCTGCTTTAGAAAGGTTTAAGAGTTTTCCAGTTAATATGGCTTTACTTAATAGATATACTTCAAAGAAAGAAGCAGAAAGAATAATATCTGATTTAAAGAGTGGAAAAATAGATATATTGTTTGGAACACATAGGATTCTTAGTAAAGATATTTCTTTTAAAGATTTAGGACTTTTAGTAGTTGATGAAGAACAGAGATTTGGTGTTACACATAAAGAAAAGATAAAGAATTATAAAACTAATATCGATGTACTTACATTATCTGCAACTCCTATCCCTAGAACACTTCAGATGTCTATTGTTGGTATACGCAGTTTAGCACTTATTGAAACTCCTCCATTTAATAGATATCCTGTTCAAACTTATGTTTTAGAAGAGAATGATTATATAATAAAGGATGCAATATATAAAGAGTTATCTAGGGATGGTCAAGTTTATATTTTATGTAATAGAATAGAATTCTTTGCTGATAAAATAAGTTATCTTACTAAACTTATTCCTGATGTTAAGATAGGATTTGTACATGGTAGGATGTCTAAATATGAAATTGAAGATATTATGTTTAAGTTTGTAAATAAGGAATTTAATGTGTTGTTGTGTACTACTATAATAGAAACTGGTATAGATATTCCTAATGTAAATACATTGATCGTTTTAGATGCTGATAAATTTGGGTTGAGTCAGTTATATCAAATTAGAGGAAGAGTTGGTAGATCAAATAGAGTTGCTTATGCATATTTAATGTATGAGAAGAGGAAAGTTTTGAGTGAAATAGCTAGTAAAAGATTATCTGCTATAAAGGAATTTGCACAATTAGGTAGTGGTTTTTCTATTGCAATGAGAGATTTATCAATTAGAGGTGCAGGTAATATTTTAGGGGCAGAACAGTCTGGATTTATCGATAGTATTGGTATAGAACTTTATTTACAAATGTTGAATGATGAAATAAATAAAGTTGCAAATAATATAACTGATGATAGTGATTCTAAAGAAGAAGAACTTCCTTCATTAAGTGTTGAAACTCATATTGAAGATTCTTATGTTAGTGATGATAAATTGAAGATAGAAATTCATAAGATTATAAATCAAATAGATAGTTTGGAAAGTCTAAATTTGGCAAAACAAAAAATAGAGGATAGATTTGGTAAGATTAGTGAAAAAATGGAAATTTATATGTATGAAGAATTATTCGAAAGCATGAGAAAAGAAAAGAATATTGAACTTGTAAAACAGACAGATAATTTTATTGAGTTATCATTTAGTAATGAATATAGTAATAATGTAAAAGCAGATGATTTATTTATAAATGCTTATAAAATATCTAGAAATTTTAAATTATCATATATAGGGGGTAGAATTGTATTAACACTTTCAATAGTAAATTTGGAAAAACATTGGATATATTATATTATTGATTTACTTAATAATTTATAGTAATTTGGTAATTTCTTCCAATTATTGTAAACCTATTGATTAAAAAAATGTCATATTATATACTTACTCACGTAATATAGAGTTAATTCAAAGTAAATTGGTATATTTTGCAATTACTCTCACATAATAAAAAAAGAAGAAAAGAAAGTGAGGTAATGTAGTGAAATCGACAGGTGTATTAAGGCGAATTGATGATCTTGGTAGGGTTGTTATTCCTAAGGAAATAAGAAAGAAGTTAAAAATTAAAAATGGTGAATCTTTAGAAATATTTATTGATAATGATGCAGTTGTTTTGAAGAAATATTCTTATATGTCTGATTTACACGAGATAGCTCAAAATTGTAGTGATTCTTTTTATGATGTTGTAAATAGTAATATTTTAATAACAAATTTAGATAATGTAATAGCAGCTTCTGGTACTTTAAAAAAGAAATATTTAGGTAAAGAAATAAGTCAAAAAGTTATAGATATTATTAGTAAAAGACGTACTACAATTGATAATGAAAGTCAATCTATACAAATAGTTGAAGATTTAGAAGAAGAGTGTAAGTATATTATTTCTTCTGTTGTCGTATCTGGGGATGCGGTTGGTTCTGTTATTATTTTGTCAAATGAGAATATAAATGATTTGATAGAAAAAAGTGCTAATTTTATATCTAAATTTTTAGGTAAACATTTAGAATAAATTTCTTGTTAAAACTAGATATTTGTGCTATAATCTATGTGTTTATTTAAATTGTGTTGAAGAAATGAGTAAATAGATTCAATATTAAAGAGAGCTTTTGTTTGGTGTGAAAAAGTATGTTTGAACTATTGAATATGGTTTTGGAGCATTTTCGTGTTTTCGCGTTAAGAATTAGAGTGCATAGAATCTATGAACTAAGGTGGTACCGTGCAAAAGCACCCTTAGATTGTAGATTTTTTTGTATATAAATAAAGGAGAAGAGATTATGAAAAAATATTATATTACTACACCTATATATTATCCTAGTGCTGATTTTCATATAGGACATTGCTATACTACTATAATTGCTGATTCTATAGCTAGATATAAAAGATTATTAGGGTATGATGTATTCTTTTTAACTGGTACTGATGAGCATGGTGAGAAGATTGAAAAGAAAGCTAATGATGCACATGTTACACCACAGGAGTATGTTGATAAAATAGTTGACAATGCAAAGGATTTATGGAAAAGTTTAGGTATAAGTTACGATAAGTTTATAAGAACTACTGATAAATATCATGAAGAGATAGTGCAAAAGATATTTAATAAGTTATATGAACAAGGTGACATATATAAAGGTGAATATGAGGGGTTGTATTGTACGCCCTGTGAATCTTTTTGGACTGAAACTCAATTAGTTGATGGTAAGTGTCCAGATTGTGGTAGAGATGTTCATTTAGTTAAAGAAGAAAGTTATTTCTTTAAATTATCTAAGTATCAAGATAGATTAGTAAAGTATCTTGAAGAACATAATTCTTTTATAGAACCAGTATCTAGAAAGAATGAAATGATAAATAATTTTATTAAACCAGGATTGGAAGATTTATGTGTTTCAAGAACTACTTTTAACTGGGGTATTCCTGTTACTTTTGATCCTAAGCATGTAGTTTATGTTTGGATAGATGCGCTTACAAATTATATTACTGCACTAGGATATATGAGTGATGATGATACTTTATTTAAAAAGTATTGGCCTGCTGATTTACATTTAGTTGGTAAAGAGATAGTAAGATTTCATACTATAATATGGCCTATATTACTGATGGCTCTTGACATACCTTTACCAGAGAAAGTTTTTGGGCATGGATGGTTAGTAATAGATGGTGGTAAAATATCAAAATCACTTGGTAATTATAAAGATCCTCGCGAATATATTGATGAGTA
This sequence comes from uncultured Bacilli bacterium, assembly GCA_944358275.1. Classification (GTDB taxonomy): domain Bacteria; phylum Bacillota_I; class Bacilli_A; order RF39; family UBA660; genus CAG-1193. Next base: position 6,943 of record CALVQZ010000076.1, on the reverse strand, counting down.
TAGTGTAGATGCTGTTCGTTATTTTGTCTTAAGAGAAGTTCCTTTTGGAAATGATGGTGTTTTTTCTGAATCTTCATTGATTAGTAGAACAAATGCTGACTTAGCAAATGTACTCGGTAATTTAGTTAATAGAACTATCAGTATGTCAAAAAAATATTTTGACGGTGTTGTTGTAAATAAGAAAGTTAGTGAAGATATAGATGATGATTTAATTAAAACTGCTATTGAATTACATAAAATTGTCGATGAAAAGATGAATGATCTTCATATAAGTGAAGCATTAGATTCAATATTTACATTGCTTAGAAAATGTAATAAGTATATAGATGATACGACTCCATGGATTCTTGCAAAAGAGGAAGATAAAAAAGATAGACTATCTACAGTATTATATAATTTGCTTGAAAGTATAAGGATTAGTGCTGTTTTACTTCAACCATTTATACCTACAACAAGTGAAAAAATATTTAATCAATTGAATACTGATGAGAGAACTTATGAAAGTTGCAAAGAGTTTGGTAAGTTAAAAGAAGGTACTTTGTTAAATAATCCTGAACCTTTATTTGCAAGAATTGATGTAAATAATAAATAAATGTGCTATAATATTGTTATTAAAGAGTAAAGGAGATAGTTATGATTTTTTGGAAAGATATTATGTTCCCTATTATTTTGGCACTTTTAGCACTTTTCTTAATATTATTTGTAATCAATTTAGTATTAAGATTCTTTGGTCTTGATATTCCTATATTAAGATTCATATTATTACTTGCAATATGGTATTATGTTGGCCCTGAAATTTATAATTGGTTATCATATGCTATAATAACAACTCAACATGAGGGAATAAGAATTTTGTATATGCCAATACAATCTATAATAGAGGCTTTTGAAAGTTTAGTGTAAATCGACATGTAAAGACAAATTTCTAATATTTATTTGTTATGATATATATGTTATGATAAAAAGGTTGTAAATATTAGAAAAAGGAGAGATTATGAAAAAATGTATTCATAAATCTGTAATAAGAACATCAATAGGCTTTGAAATTATAATGGTTTATTGTATGCTTTCTATAATTAGTAAGTTTTCTTATATAGATTTAGCATATTTAGTAGTAGTCGCTGTATATTTTGTATTGTTTTTAAAGTATGTTAGGAAATTATAAAATTATACTATAAGATGGTATAATTTTATTATTATGGAGGATGTTATGATTGATACACATTGTCATCTTTTTGATAGTGAATATGATAATTTAGATGATATATTAGATAAGTTAAATGAAGAAGGTATTAAATGTATTGTTAATGGATGCGATATGTTATCAAATACAGATACGATAAATCTTTCTTTAAAGTATCCATTTATATATGCATCTATTGGATTTCATCCATCTATAGTTGATAATATAAGTGAGGATTATATTGAATTTATTGAAGAAAATATTGATAATGTAGTTGCAATAGGAGAGATTGGTCTAGATTATTATTGGACTAAAGATAATAAAGAAAAACAAAAGGAAGTTTTTGAAAATCAACTTAAGTTAGCTGAAAAATATAATAAACCTGTTATTGTTCATACTAGAGATTCTATAGCAGATACTTATGATATTTTAAAAAAATATAATGTAAAAGGCGTTATACATGCTTTTTCTGGTAGTCTTGAAATGGCTAATAAGTTTATAGAGTTAGGGTTTAAATTAGGTATTGGTGGTGTTATAACTTTTAAAAATTGTAAGTTAAGAGATGTAGTTAAAGATATAGATATTAAAAATATTGTATTGGAAACTGATTCTCCATATCTTTCGCCAGAACCAGTTAGAGGGAAAGTAAATACTCCTTTAAATTTGAAATATATTGCTTTTTATGTTGCAAATTTAAAAGGTATTACATATGATGAAGTATGTAGTATAACAACTTATAATGCTAGTAACTTATTTGACTTATAGTATAAAATATGTTACTATCTAGTCATGAGAGGTGAAAAAGTGGACAATATTGTTACTAAAATTCAAAAAGCATTTATTGGCATTTTGATTTTTGCAAGTTCTATTTTATGTGTATTCGTTACACCTGATTTAGAAGAAACTGATACTATATTTAGTTCAAATTCTTATTATAATTTTGTACCTCGTGTTATTGATGAAAATGAGATATCAACTATTGATACTTATAGTTTAGATAATATAAATGTTATAGATACTTTTGTAGGTACTGTAACTGCTTATGGACCTGATTGTATTGGATGTAGTGGTGTTACTGCCTCAGGTTATAAAGTTGCAAATAATAGTAATGGAGTTATTACATCAACTACACTTACATATAACGATGACACATTTGGTGAACTTAGAGTGCTTGCTGCTGCTAATAATATTCCATTTGGAACAGTTATTAGAATTAGTGGTGGTAGAATAGAAGGAAGTATATTAGGTATTGTGCTTGATAGAGGTGGTGCTATGAATAATGCATGGGCTAGTGGAGAAGTACTTATCGATGTATTATTTTCTTCAGAAAAATCAAGTGAAGTATATGAATTTGGAAGACAAAAGAATGTTACTTTTGAAGTATTAAGATATGGTAGATAAACTCCTTTTTGGAGTTTTTATATTATGGAGGAGTTATGGATCAAAAAGATTTTATAAAAGAGTTTAAATTTAAGAAAAGATTTGGTCAAAATTTTTTAATTGATGATAATATATTAAATAATATTGTAGAAAAAGCACAAATTGAAGAAGATTCTTTAGTAATTGAGATAGGTTGTGGTGCAGGAGCATTAACAAAAAAGTTAGTAAATGCTTCTTCTTCAGTTGTTGGTTATGAAATAGATGAAACATTAAAACCTATTTTATCTACTATAGATGCTGATATTATTTTTGATGATTTTTTAAAAAGAGATGTAAAAAAAGATATTGAAAAATATTCATATAATAAATTATATATTGTTGCAAATCTTCCATATTATATTACTACTCCAATAATTACTAAGATAATCGAAGATAAAATTCCTGTTGATAAGATTGTTATTATGGTTCAAAAGGAAGTAGGAGATAGATTTTCTGCTAAAGTAAATACTAAAGATTATAATTCTTTAACATTATTTATTAACTATTATTTTGATGTAAAAAAACTATTTACTGTTAGTAAAAATGTTTTTATTCCAAAACCTAATGTAGATAGTGTAGTTATTTCTTTAGAAAGAAAATCTATTAAGTATGATGTTAAGAATGAAGAGGTATTTTTTAAGTTGATAAGAGATTCTTTTAGACAAAAGAGAAAAACTTTGAAGAATAATCTTAAGGGATATGACTTTAATTTGATTAAGGAAGTATTAAATAAAAATAATTATAATGATGATGTACGTGCTGAAGCATTGCCGATTTATGTGTTTGTTGAAATTTCTAATAGACTTTCGTAACAAAGTCTTTTTTATTGTCTATAAATGTGTTATATTTTAATTGTGCTTAATATTATAATGCAGTGGAGGTTATAATGAAATATGATGTAGTAATTGTGGGTGCTGGACCTGCAGGTCTTTTTGTAGCTTATGAATTGATAAGTAAAAATGATAAATTAAAGGTTGCAATATTAGATAAAGGTTTTAAAGTTGGTAAAAGAGTATGTCCAATGAATAAGTATAAAGTACCATGTAAGAATTGTAATCCTTGTGCAATATTATCTGGTTATGGTGGTGCAGGGACATTTTCTGATGGTAAGTTAAACTTTATTCCAAAGCTTGGTAAAAGTGATTTAACTAAGTATATGTCTTTGAGTGAGGCGGATAAACTAATCGATGATACTGAAGTGATATTTAATAAATTTAATATGGATTCTAATGTTTATCCTAGTAATATGGATGAAGCAATGAAAATTAAAAAGAAAGTTGCTATTGCTGGTGCAAAGTTATTAGTAATTAAACAAAAGCATTTGGGGAGTGATCATCTTCCTGAGTATATAGAAGGTATTTGTGATTATTTAGAAGAAAAAGGTGTTACTTTAATAGATAATGCTAATGTTTGTGATATTATAACTAATGATATAAATTCTCATGATGTAATTTATGAAAATGGTAAAAAGAAGTGTACTTTATCTTGTAAATATGTTGTAGTAGCGCCAGGTAGAACGGGTGCTAAATGGGTACAAGAGTTTGCAGATATGCATAAAATACCATATTTGTCACAAAGTATTGAAATAGGTGTACGTGTTGAAGTTAGAAAAGATATTATGGAAGATATTACAAATGTAATATATGATCCAACTATATTTATTCAAACTAAGACATATGGAGATATTATAAGAACTTTTTGTACTAATCCTGGAGGGTTTGTTGCTAAAGAGAATTATTATGGATATATATGTGTTAATGGGCATGCTTTAAAAGAAATTAAGAGTGATAATACTAATTTTGCGTTTATATCAAAAGTAACATTAACTGAACCTGTTACTAATACTAGGTTATATGGTGAATCTATTGCTAAGATAGCAAATATACTTGGAGATGGTAAACCTATTATACAGACACTTAGAGATTTAAGAATTTCAAGAAGAAGTGAATGGCATAGAATAAATAAAGGTTTTATTGAACCTACTTTAAAAGATTGTGTAGCCGGTGATTTAGCACTTATATTACCTCATCGTATTATTACAAATATTATAGAGGGCTTAGAAATATTAGATAAGATAATTCCTGGTGTTAATAATGATGATACATTGTTATATGGACCTGAAATTAAATTTTTTAGTAATGAGATAGAAACAGATAATGATTTTAAATTAAAGAACGATAATATATACTTTATTGGAGATGGCGCAGGTAAGGCAGGTAATATAGTTACTGCTGCTGCTACTGGGTTAGTTGCTGCAAGAAGTATATTAAATAATGAAAAAGATTAGATAATAGCAATTCTAATCTTTTTCTTTGTACGAAATATTATATTTACTAGGTCCTTTAATACATTTACCATCTATATCAAATCTAGATGCATGACAAGGACAATCCCAAGTTTTTTCAAATTCATTAAAAATAAGAGTACATCCTAAATGAGGACATGTAGTATACACTATGTGTTCTTTTTTACCATCATTATAAATAGCAACACTTTTTCCATTTCTTGTTTCAAATTTAATATTATTATACCAATTTTTATTTTTTGATACTTTGTTTTGTATAATACTTTTCAAATTACTTCCAATATTTACGATTACACCACTACAATTAAGTGTTCTAAGTGGATTAGTTAATTCTTCAAATTCATTTTTATTACCTTTAATAATATCACTTAATATATATCCAGCAAGAACACTATTTGTCATTCCCCAAGTATTATATCCTGTACCTATGAGTAAATTATCATTATTTTCCTCTAGCCTACCTATATATGGAATCTTATCTACTGTTATTAAATCTTCATTTGACCATACATATTTTGGATTTAATTTTAATTTTTTTGCTTCACTTATAGTTTTATTAAAGTTATCTTTATAATTTACACTATTACATATATTATGTGAATTACTAAGATATATCAAATAATTATCATTATCTTTATGATATCTAATAGATTTTGTAGGTATTTTTGAAGTTATAAATATTTCATCTTTATAATCTTTAACTATAGATGCAGTTACATATGATTTTTCATTATGTACTTTAAGTGGTAAGAAAAAAGGTTTTAAGAAGAAAGGATAATGACATGCGATAATTACTTTTTTTGCTTTAATTTTAACATTTTTAGTATAACAAATATAATTATCTTTCTTCTTTTTTATTTCAATAATTTTAGTTTGTTCATATATATTTACATTATCTTTTTCACACAATTCTTTTAGTGAATAAATAAATTTAATAGGATGAAATATATATGTATCATCTGTTGAAATTGCATATTTTGAATTTAATTTAATGTTTATACTGTCGTGTTTTTTAACTTTTACTCCAAATTTTTCTAATAGATTTTTTTCGTTTTCTATATTTTCAATATCATCATCATTATCAGTAAATATATAAGATTTTACTTTATAAAAATTGCAATCAATCTTATTTGTATCTATTATTTTCTTTATTTCATTTATTGCAAATTTTTGTGAATTAAAGTATTTTTTAGCAGTATCAAACGAAGTTTTTTCCTCGATATCAGTATATATAGTTTCTTGTAAATAAGTTACTTTTCCAGTCGTTTTAGAACTTACTCCCATCCCTATATATCCACTTTCTACAAGACATATATTTAAGTTACTATTTTTTAGATAATATGCACATGATAAGCCAGTTAATCCTCCACCAATTATTAAAATGTCAGTATTTATATTTTTATTAAGCACTTTATATTTTTTAATTTTTAAATCTTTTATCCATAAACTAGAATTATTCATATAATCACCATAATATTATTATTTAATTTATTTTAAAATTTAAACATCTTTTTTATGTAATATATATTTTTAATTTATCATATATTTATATATGTTTAATGTTGGTAATTATGTAACAAGAAAGTCATACAATAATGATATTGTATTTAAAATAGTGCGAATTGAAGATGATTTAGAAATTTGTAAAGATTATAAAGAAAAAAATAAGTTTGAACCATCTTTAAATGAGTGTCGTAGTTTAAATAGATCTGATTTTTTTTATTTGCCTGGTAAGATACTTTATATAGATGTTGTTTGCATTAAGTAAGTCTAAAAAAAATGCCTTTAATTTCTTTATTTACAAGGGTTTGTAAGAAAATTATAAATATCTTTAAAAAAACGATAAAAACATCAGTTTTTGATGTTTTTTTAAAAATACTGGTAATAATGTGCTATACTATATATGTAGTGATGTAAGTGATTTAATAGGATTTAAATATAATAATGATATATATATATAATTATATAAAAAATAATCAAAATGATATTATTGGCATATTAGATAGTAAATGTAAATCAGTATTACAATATTACTA
>CALVQZ010000075.1 GCA_944358275.1 uncultured Bacilli bacterium | reverse complement strand
CTTTAAAAGCTGTAGTAGTAAAAGTAAATGATAACAATTTTTTAGCTATGGGAATAGAAAACGGAACTGGATTATATAGTATAGGACTAGATAATATGGAGTTAAAAAAACGACAAGAAATTTTAATATACTTTAATGGAGATGTAATGGAAACTTATCCTGCACAGCTTGGATATGTTGGAAAAATTGAAATAGTAAAAGATAAAAGTGATACACCAATACCAGAGGACATATTAAGGTTTTGTTATAGTTCTAAAGATAATGTAACAATTACTATATCTGAAATATCTAATAGTGGTATGACATTAAATATAAAAGATACAAATGAGTTGCCATATAATTACTCACATAGTTATATAATTAATAAAAAAGTTAAAAATGAAGATTATACTGGTGTTGGAGAGCAAATAGGGGAAAATACTAATAATTCTACTGCTGGATATACACGGAACCGGAACAGAATATATATGGAAAGAATTAGATAAAATTTCTGATATTTCAAGTGAAAGTACAGAAGAAACTTTAGTATATAATTTACCAAACATAAATGGAAATGGAAACTATTTAATTGAAGGCAGAAAATTTAATTGGATTAAATTATATGGAACATTAAGCGAGGGAGAATATGAATTTATCTTATCAGATAATAATTCTCTTCCAATAAGAGTAACATTTAAAATAAATTCAAATGGAAAATTGTCTTATGATAAACCTAGTTTCTAATAATTTAAAGGTAAAATACAAATTACAATCTATGGAGAAAAATATGGATAGAAATTTGAAAAAAGTAGGAACAATAAATTATAAAAGCGCAAAATATGCTAATGCTTTTATGATTATTTACAGTTCTTTAAAGTAAGCAAATATCCTACTAATACTTATTTTCAAGATACTAGCGTTGAAACAATAATATATCAAGAACAATAAATAATTAATTGTAATTTTAAAAATAGTAAGTTATCGCTGAGATATTAGAAAAAAGATTATCTATCAAATGACAAGGTAGATATAGACAAACTATTAGATGATTTCTATGGATATGTTTATATAATTGTAAAAAATGGAGTTAGTATATACTTAACTGATGAAAATATAGAAGAGATAATATCTGATGTGTTTATTTCTGTATGGAAAATTGTAAAATGCTTTCTAATATAATAGATATAAAGGCTTATTGAGCAGGGATTGCTAAAAATACTATTAAAAATAAGTACATCAAAATTCTAATTGTATGTGATTTTATCATAAAATAATCACAATTCTTGCTCTACGAGAGTTAAGTATAAAAACGAGATAAATATGTAGAAGAAATTGGTATTAAAAGTAAAAAAAAGTATTAAAAAAAGATGGTTTTAGTTGACTTTTAAAAAGTTTATATATAAAATAATGAAGAGATTAAATGGATAATTTAATTAAAATAGATTTGCTATGGGGGCCAAAACTATGTACAATAATTATAAAAATAAATATGAAAAATTTAGCTACTTTAATAAATTAGTTATTAATATGCCAAGACATGAGTTTTGTAGCATGAATATATCATTTGTTAAAGAACTAGCAAAGATTCTTTGTGGTATAACAGTTTCTTCTGATTTGGAACTAACAATAGTAAATTTATATGTTCTAGTTCATTCATATTTAAAAGAAGAAAGACCTAATATTTCAGATTTTATATATAGTTTATTTGATTTTGAATCGGCAAGTAGTGATCCAGAAAGCTATTATAAAGAAAATGAAGGAAAGGCGAGAAATTTTAGACACTTAGTAATGATAATGCGTATGTGGGGAATGCTAGAAAATGATGAAATACAAAAAAATAAAATTAATTATGATGTTTGTAGAGAATTTTCAGCATTAAATGCAAATGAACAAGAAAGTCTAAGAGCAAAACTAATAGGTATGGATATTATAGATAATCCTATGTTTATAACTCTTAATATTATTAGGGATAGGATAGTAGATAATACAATTTTTTCATATAAGCCAGCAATAAATATTTTAAGATATATGAAAGAAATAGCCAGACCTGTATCTCAATTTGAGATTAGTAATTTGTTAGGAGTTATTATTCCAGAAGCCAATACAGCAGAAGATATATATAACAATGCAATACTAATAGGTAGACAGATGCCAAATAATATAACTGAACATCAAAAATGGTTTTTTCAATACATGAATTGGTATGATGAATATGGTAATTTATTTAGATATACATCATCTCAAGCTCCACATTTTAAATTTAACAGTTTTTTATTATTTATGGAGGATATTGATTTAATAAAAAGATTATCAGACGAATCATTTGTTTTAACTACTTATTCAGAAGAATTATTAAAAGAAAATATACCTGCTGAAGTGGTTGAGCTTGAAAGATATATAGATATTGCGGAAAAAGCTTATTCAGATAGAGATCTTGCTAGCCTGATTTTGTATAATATTAAGCCAAGTTTATTAAAATATGCAGCACAAAATGAAGAATTTATTACAGCTATGAATTTTAGATCAATAAACAATCCTAAATATCATAATGGTAAAAAAGTAAGAAATCGTTTAATAGCAGAATTAGCAAAAGTAAAAGCAAATTATACTTGTCAAATAAGTAATAAACCAACTTTTAAAGATACAAAAGGGAACAACTATGTTGAATCACATCATATTATTGAATTTAATGGTGAAGATGGTCCAGATATAATTGATAATTTATTAGTTATAAGTCCATTTTATCATTCTTGGTTACATCATGCTTGCACTGAAGAAATTATAAATTTATATGACCATATTAGGAAAAATAACATAGTTAATATAGATACATTTAAAAAAATGTATGATAAGTACCATTGTATTGAAGAGAAACACATAAAATCATTATTACAAAAGAAACTTATAAGTAATATAGAATTTAATGAATTAATAGAATATATATCACAAAAGTAGAAAGGAGGTATTTATGAGGGAAACAACTCGCCCTACAATATATAGTACTATGAAATATTGGGGAAAAAAACCTCATAATATCTGGGGAAATTATATAAAAAAATATTGTCCTAAAAATGGAATAGTTTTAGATCCTTTTGTAGGAAGTGGAATGACTTATTTTGAGTCGATAAAAAATAATAGAAGGCCAATAACTATTGACATTAATCCTATAAGTGATATGTCAATAAGATGTTTAACTAAAAGAAATATAGATACCGATAAATTAACTTTAATAACTAAAAAAATAATAGATAAAATATCAAAAGAAGATTACTACATAAAAGAGTATAAATATAAATGTGATAGTTGTGGGGAAAAAATAGAAATTTATAATTATAAAATAAATGGAAAATCAACAATTACTTACAAATGTCATAAATGTAATATGATTGTTACTAAGGAAATAACAGATTACAAAGAAACAAATTATATTATTGATAAATGGGTACCAACAAAAAAATTATCAGATATTGCGTCTATATCTGATTCTTTCTTGAAAAGAATAGAATCGGATAATATTTCATATTTATGGACTAACCGTAATCTAAAGATATTATCTGAAATATTTGATTTAATATTAAAAATAGATGATGATACAATTAAAGAATTATTAGTATTTGCATTCTTACAATGCTTACATTTAACATCTAGGATGTGTGTTCCAAGAGATGATAAAAGTAATAGACCTCTTTCTACTAGTTGGGGAAGACCTGCATATATGCTTTCAAAGAAAACTTTTGAGCAAAATCCTTTATTAGCTTTTGAAAAAGCAGTGTTTAATTCAACAGGTATTTTAAAAGCAATAGATAGTAGTAAAGAGTATTTGGGTGAAAAAATAGCAGTTGATGGTAGACATATTTTGGGATCATCTAATGAAGTATTAGATACATTAGATTCTTCTTTTATTGATTTAGTTATTACAGATCCTCCATATGGTGATTTAATTCAATATGGAGATTTAAGTGAGGTTTGGGTTTCATGGTTAGAACATTATAATGAATCATATAAAATAAATCATAATAAAGAAATTATTATTAATAAAAATAAAAATATTAACTATTATAAGGAAGAATTAACAAATACTTTTAATAGTGTAAATAGAGTTTTAAAAGAAGAAGGTTTTTTTATATTAACATTTAATAGTAACAAAAAAGAAGATTGGGAAAGTTTATTTTATGCTATAAAGAATTCTAATTTTAGAATTAATAAATTTATTATGCAAAAAAACAGAAGGTCAAGTGAAGCAAATGTTAAAGCAAAAGAAGGAATAGCTATAACTGACTATTATTTAATATGCCAAAAAGGAAATTGGACAACTGAGCATATTGAAGATTTTTTAAACAACTGGAGGATTGAAATATGACAAATGAAAATGGCAAATACGATAAAAGAAATAAATTAAATGATTTAACTGGAAAGGAATGGTTAAAACTTACAAAAAGCTATTGGTTTTCTGAAAAATGTAAAGAAGATAAAATGGCGTATGGCCATCCTGCACCTTTTATGGTAAAAGATATTGAAAAATTAATTTCAATGTTTACGAAAAAAGGAATGAACGTTTTAGATCCTTTTGTTGGTAGTGGAACTACGATTTTAGCTTCTAATAATTTAGATAGAATTGGATATGGTATAGATTTAAGTAAAGAATATATTGATTTATGTAAAAAAAGATTAGAAGGTAAAGAAAATTATTATTTAGTTCACGGGGATTCCAACATTAAATTATCAAAATTTGAAGATGAATTTTTTGATTATATAGTTACTTCACCACCTTATCATAATATATTAAGAAATACTGCTAGTGGATTAAGAAGTGATAATTCAGAAAAAGGATATAGAAATGGAAGTAGACAAGGAATAGAATACTATAGTGATAAAAAGAATGATTTAGGTAATCAAGAAACTTTTAATGAATTTATAAAATTATTAAAGAAAATAATGAAAAAAGCATATAGCAAACTAAAAGCAGGAAAATATTGCTCTATAATTATAAGTGATTTTACTGTAGATAAAAAAGAGATATGTGTTCAATCACATATTGTAAGAATGATGGAAGATATAGGTTTTGAGTTTGTAGGAACAATTTCTTTATTACAAGATAATAAACCATTATATCCTTTTGGATATCCTTTTGCTTATAAAATCAACCATCACCATCAAAATATAATTAATTTTAGAAAAAAATAGAAGATTAAGTTATAAAGATAAAAAATATACAGATGTACTATTTATTGACGATTAAAAAACATATCATATGGAGAGAAAAGTATATGAAACCATTTATTCAATTTCAAAGTGCAATAATTACACTTTAGAAGAACAAGCAATTATAAATGTAATAAAAAACAATCTTACAATTACACAAGAAGAAATTGCAGAAGAAATAAACAAATTTGAAATAAAGCCTTGACAAAACGAAAAAAATTATTTAAAATAGTAGATGCGTTTGTTGCAAGACGGTGGATGTAGCTCAGCTGGTTAGAGCGCTGGTTTGTGGCACCAGAGGCCGTGGGTTCAAGTCCCATCTTCCACCCCACAAACAAGCGCATTTAGAAAAATTTAATATTGGGGTGTAGCCAAGCGGTAAGGCACCAGACTTTGACTCTGGCATTTCGGCGGTTCGAATCCTCCCACCCCAGCCAGAATAAAAAGTCATCTTTAGATGGCTTTTTTTGTTTTGCACTAAAAGGGAGGATTCGAAAAGGAAGTTGCCAAGTTTCGCGCAGGTTAAGGCCTGCCGAAACGTAGGCAAAAAATGTCCAGTGGACATTTTTTCTGACGCGGCTCGCCGAATCCTCCCACCCCAGCCAAAATAAAAAGTCATCTTTAGATGGCTTTTTTTGTTTTGCACTAAAAGGGAGGATTCGAAAAGGAAGTACCTTTTTTTCATTTTAATCATAAAATATTATGGTGATTAAATGTTTGACTGTCATTATGATTTACTTACATACATTTATATGAATAGAAGAAACTTAAGACCAGTAATTACACATTGTAGAAAAATATTTTTTAACAATATTACTGGCGGAATTTTTAATTTATTTTATATGTCCGAAAAAGAGATGTATGATGAGCTAGGCATACAAGCAAATGAAATTGATATTATCCAAAACCTAAAGATGGTAAATTTTTTAATTAAAAGATACAAAATAATACCATATAATATTAAATATATAATAGGAATTGAAGGATTAGATTATTTAAAAAATATAAGTGATATTGATATCTTATATAATTTAGGATTAAGAAGCACAGGTATTGTTTGGAACAATAAAAATAAATTTGGTGCAGGAGCAAGAGTAAAAAGCACCGAAGGTTTAACATATTTAGGCGAAGAATTATTAGAAAAATTGGTAAAGAAAAAAATTGCAATAGATTTATCTCATGCAAATGAGAAAACTTTTTATGATATTATATATAAATGTAAAAAATTAAAACAAAAAAGATTAAATCCAATTGTATTTGCATCACATTCAAATTCAAAAAGATATTGTAATGTACCTAGAAATTTAACTGACAAACAATTATTAGAGATAAAAAAATTAGATGGAATAATAGGTGTTGTTTCTGTAAAAGATTTTTGTAGTAGATATAATAATATAAATTATGAAATGGCATATATAAATCATATAAACTATTTAAAAAAATTATTTGGAAACGTAGATAATATCGCTCTTTCAACAGATGATATGAGTTACTATAAATTTGAACCAGAAACTTACCAAAATATGAATATATTTAAACAAGAACAAGTAAAAGATAAAATAGAAAATTTATTAATTTTAAATAATTATTCTACACAAGAGATAAGACAAATATTAACTGAAAATGTGCAAAATAAATTGATAAAAAAACTTTACTAAATAATATGATTATAGGAACATAAATATATGAATATCTTCAATTTGCGAAGCTCTAAGCAGACTAACCAATCAATAAGTTCGAAATGTATACGTCTGAACACTAGTGCAAATATTAGTTTAGACAAGTAGAGTAGCTTCTCATTTCAAATATTATATATTTATGTTCCTATTTACTATTTTCTTATTTCCATTTCCTTTCCATTCAAATAATTTAAAATTCCTGCATCTGTTTTAAAATCAAAAACCAATTTATAAGCACAAAGATCTTGAGTAAATTTATTGAATTTTTTATTAATTTCATTTCTTCCATATTTGCCGATCACCAATAATAGGAAGTCCAATATGGGCTAGATGAGCACGTATTTGATGTGTTTTACCAGTATGAAGTTCAACCTCTAAAATACTTGTATTTTGTTTTATATTTATTTCTAAAACTTTGTAAGATGTAATAATCTTTACACTACCCTTTTGTGGCTTATCATAAACATAAACAAAAGATTTTTTATTATCTTTAAAAAGGTAGGCCTCTAATGTATCAGATGTTTTTTTAGGTATACCATAAACCATACATTTGTAGAATTTACTTATCTCTCTATTTTTAAATTTTTCAAGTAAAATATTTAAAACTGTTTTGTTTTTAGCAAACAAAACAAGACCCGTAGTATTTCTGTCTAGCCTATGGCAAGGAAATACAAGAGTCTGTATTTGTTTTTCAAGAATTGTAGTTAAGGTTTCATTATTAGAATTTTCATCTACAACTTCAACACCTGATGGCTTATTTACAATAATAATATTATTATCTTCAAAAACAATATCTAAATATACTTGTTTAAAAAGATAATTATCAGTAATATAAACTGTAACATTATCACCAGAAATCAAAGTAACATTATCTTTAACTCTAATACCATTAACTAAAATATCTTTTTTACGAAGAGCTTTATATATTATATTTATAGATAATCCATTAAAATTATCTAATAAAAAGTTTATTAATTTTTTATTATTATATTTTTTATCAACAACTAATTTCCTCATGGAAGTATTATATAACAAAAAAGTATAATAATCAAACCAGAATTTCTTATTTATTTTACAACAATATTATAAATCTTATTTTTAACATAAATTTCTTTTACAATATTTTTTCCATCTAGAAGGTTAGCTACTTTTTCATGAGCTAAAGTTTTAATTGTTTCTTCTGGTAAATCAAGTTCAACTTCAATAGTTCCCTTCAATTTTCCATTTATTTGAATAGGTAGATTTATAGTATTATCTACTGTCTTTTCCTCATCATAAGTTGGCCAAGGTTCATTTGCAATAGTATTATCATGCCCAAACATGCTCCAAAGTTCTTCTGTAACATGAGGTGCAATAGGGTTAAATAATTTTATAACGCCTTCAGCATATTCTTTTGGAATAAAAGCTTCTTTGTAAGCAGAATTTACAAATATCATAATTTGACTAATTGCAGTATTAAATGAAAGTTTTTCAAAATCATTAGTAACCTTTTTTACTGTTTTATGATATTCTTTTTCTAAATTTGAATTTGGTTTATCACAAATTTTAGAAATATCGCTAAATAATCTATAAAATCTATCAATAAATCTTTTCGCACCTTCAATACCAGTTTCGCTCCAAGGTTTAGAATCACAAAGAGGTCCCATAAACATTTCGTAAACCCTTAAACTATCAGCACCATAATCTCTTACTATATCATCAGGATTTACAACATTACCACGGCTCTTACTCATTTTCTCTCCATTAGAACCAAGAATCATACCTTGATGAACTAACTTTTTGAATGGTTCTTGAGTAGGAACAATTCCTTTATCAAACAAATAATTATTCCACATTCTTGAATATAATAAGTGACCAGTAGCATGTTCAACTCCGCCTAAGTATAAATCAACAGGCATCCAATGTTCAAGTAATTTTTTATCTGCAAGTTCATTTTCATTATCTGGGTCTATATATCTTAAGAAATACCAACTAGAACCAGCACTACCAGGCATTGTAGAAGTTTCTCTTTTTGCATGCTTACCATTTCTTGTAACATTTACCCAATCAGTTGCCCTTTCAAGAGGAGCTTCTCCTTTTTTACTTGGACTATAATCTTCAAGTTCTGGTAAAACCAAAGGAAGTTCACTATCATCTAATACTTCTATATGATCATCAAAATGTAAAATAGGAACAGGTTCACCCCAATAACGTTGTCGAGCAAAAATCCAATCTCTAATTCTGTAATTTACAGATTTTTTACCAATACCATGTTCTTCTAAATATGTAATCATCTTATTGATTGCAGCTGTTTTGTTAGTAAGTCCATTCAAAATGCCAGAATTAATCATTTCTCCATCTTCAGTATAGGCTTCTTTAGAAATATCTCCGCCTTTAATTACTTGGATAATTGGTATATTAAATTTTTTGGCAAAATCATAATCTCTTTTGTCATGAGCAGGTACAGCCATAATAGCTCCAGTCCCATAATTCATCATAACATAATCTGAAACATAAACAGGAACAACCTGTTTAGTAATAGGGTTTATAATATTTATACCATCAATTTTAACACCGGTTTTTTCTTTAGAAAGTTCAGTTCTTTCAAGTTCACTTTTCAAAGATGCTTCTTCTTTATATTTTCTTAATGCTTCTATATTTGTAATTTTATCTGCATATTTTTCTATAATTGGATGCTCAGGTGATAATACCATAAATGTTACACCATACAAAGTATCTGGTCTTGTTGTAAATACAGTAACAAAATCGTTTACTCCCTCTATTTCAAAATTAACATTAGCACCAACAGATTTACCAATCCAATTTCTTTGAATTTCCTTAGTTGATTCAGGCCAATCAAGTTCATCAAGATTTTCTAAAAGTCTTTCTGCATATTTTGGAATATCTATAACCCATTGTTTTAAATTTTTTCTAACAACAGGGTAGCCACCTCTTTCGCTTTTTCCATCAACAATTTCATCATTAGAAAGAACCGTTCCAAGTTCCTCACACCAATTAACAGGCATATCTACATATTTAGCTAAACCATCATTAAATAATTGTTTAAAAATCCATTGAGTCCATTTATAATATTTAGGATCAGATGTAGAAACTTGTTTAGACCAATCATAAGAAAAACCAAGCATATTTAATTGTTTAGTAAAGATTGCAATATTCTCTGCTGTAAAGCCATCTGGATGATTCCCTGTTTGTATAGCATATTGTTCAGCAGGCAAGCCAAAAGCATCAAATCCCATAGGGTGAAGCACATTATACCCTTGCATTCTTTTCATACGAGCAATAATATCAGTAGCTGTATAACCTTCAGGATGTCCTACATGAAGACCTTGACCAGAAGGGTAAGGAAACATATCTAAAACATAATACTTAGGTTTAGAAAAATCCCATACATCAGTTTTAAAAGTTTCGTTTTTAGCCCAATAATCTTGCCACTTTTTTTCTATTTTATTAAAATCATAATCCATAAAAATCCACCTTCCATAATTAATTGTTTAATATTATACAACAAAAAACAAAGAAAATAAAGGAATTTATAAAAATAAATTATTATTTGGTAACTAGATAATGGTATAAAAATTAGGAACATAAATATATGAATATTTTCAATTTGCGAAGCTCCAAGCAGACTAACTAATCTATGAAATCTAAACATGTACGTCTGAACACTGGTGTAATGATAA
>CALVQZ010000074.1 GCA_944358275.1 uncultured Bacilli bacterium | reverse complement strand
CAACAGAATGGACAGGAGCAGTAGGTTTAATATATCCAAGTGACTATGGATATGCAAGTACTGATACAAGTTGTAGAGCAAACATAGTAGATTATACAAATTATTCATGTAAAAACAACAACTGGTTGCATAATAATACTAGCTATGGGCTTCATTCGCCTATCGCTCGTCCTGAGTATGCTTACTATGCGTGGCATGTCTATTCTGGCGGCTTAGCTGGCGTCGACTCCGCGTACATTGCTAGGGCGGTTCGGCCTTCAATATATCTAAAGTCTGAAGTCCTTATAGAAAGTGGAAAAGGGACAGAAATTGAACCATATATCTTATCTCAAAGTTAATTTACAAATGAGTATATGTTTTAAGTATTAAATTTTTTAATATTTATAATCGTTTTTTATTGTTGTTAAAAAGAAAGTGTGATACAATTTAGTTATAAAGATAAAGGGTAGGCGGATACATAGTTGATGATTTATAATTGTTTACTATTTATCTGCTTTTTTAATGGAGGATGTATGGCAATTGATAATTTAGATATTAAGAAATTTAAAGAATATATTAGAAAGGAAAGAAATTGTGATGATGTTTGTGAAAGGTTTGATTTAAATATTTTAGAGTTTAGTACTGTCGTTTCTAGGTTAAGAAATTCTGGAATAAATATTATTATATCTGGTGTTGGTGAGGATGCGACTGTTTTAAATTTGGATGAGAGAAATTTAAATGGTGATAACATTCACACTATCGATATTGGAGATGACACTGAATTTAAGGCGCTTCTTATTAGTGATACTAGGTTTGGCAGTAAATATCAACAGTTATCTAGGGTAAATGCTGCTTATGAACAAGCTTATAAAAAAGGATATAAATATGCTATTCATTTGGGTGACATTACTGAAGGGCTGTATGCTTTAAAGAGTCCTTATTATCAAACTTTGTTTGAAGATACTACAGAAGATCAAATAGATTATGTTGTAGAGCATTATCCATATGTTGAGGGAATGACTACGTATTTTATTACAGGCGATCAAGATGCAACTCATACTACAAAAAATGGAATTGATATTGGAAGAGCTATTGCTAAAAGAAGAGAAGATATGGTATATCTTGGTAATATGAGATGTTTACTTAATATTAGAAAGATGAAGATACTTGCACAACATTTAAAGATAGGTGCTTTTGATAGAGCTAAAACTATTTCTTTGAAACCTCAGGATGCAATTTCTTCTATGAGGAGTGAGGAGAAAGTTGATGTTATTTTAGATGGGCATATATTAGTAGATCAACAATTTACTGAAAGAGAAATGCAGGAGATATCTGTTCCTAGTTTAGTTGCTACAACACCTAGAATTAGGAGTAATGCAATTGTACATAATGTTGGTTATATTCTTTTTAATGCAAAGTTAAGTAAAGATGGTAAGTTTATAGAAAAAGAAGCTACTTTTGCACCATTTTATACTACTGATAAAGAAGATTATAATACGGCTAAAGTGCTTAAGATTGGAGGTAGGAAGTAGTGAGTTTTGATTTTAGTAGAATGCTTAATGTTGATGAAGCAAAAAAGATATATACAAAGTGTTTGAGAAAAGAAGAAAGTGTTTTAGATGTTTCTAAGAGATTAGGAATTACAATTGATGAAGTATATGGGCTTGTTGAGTTATTAGGGTATTTTGGTTATCCTGTTGAGATTGTAAATCAAGATAATGAAGTTTTACTTAGAAAGATGAGAAAGCAAACATATTCTACTTATAAGAAAGTAAAGATTCCAATGGAAGAGTGTAAAAAGTTTACTGTTGGTTTTGTATCGGATACTCATCTTTGTTCTAAGGAACAACAACTTCATATGTTGAATAGTGCATATAGATATTTTTATGAGAATGAGATTTCTGATGTATTACATGTTGGTGATTTAGTTGATGGTGATTATGGTGAGAAAAGAAAGGCACAAATCTATACTAGATTTATGCATGGTGCTAAGGAACAATCTGATTATGTTATAGAGATGTACCCTAAGGTGTCTGGTATTACTACTAGATTTATACAGGGTAGTCATGATGAAACTCACAAGTTAAATGGTGGTATTATATTAGGAGAGATAATAGATAATGCTAGAAGTGATATGATATATGAAGGACAAGATCGTGCTGATATTGTAATAAATGGTGTAAAAATTAGACTTAGACATCCTGGTGGTGGTGTATCGAAATATAGATCTAGAAGTTTACAAAATACTATAGATAGTATGTCATCAGGAAATAAACCTAAATTATTAGCAGAAGGTCATTATCATAAATCATATTATTGTATATATAGAAATGTGCATACACTTCTTGTACCAGCCTTATGTTATCAATCTCAATTTATGCAAAGAAGAGATATATCAAATATAATGGGATTTTATGATGTAGATATTTATGCAGATGAAAAAGGAAATATTCAATATATAACTCCAAGAGAGCATTTATTTAATGAGTCAGAAATAAAGAAGGATGATTTTAGAAAAACAAAGAGATTACGTATTAACTAATCTCTTTGTCTTGTAATAAGTAATTATAAATGTTAAAATATCACTTGAAGGTGAATTTATGAAAGAGGCATATGATTTTTTACTTAAAGATAATCTTTTAAATAATGATGATTATGTAGTTGTTGCAGTTTCTGGTGGACCTGATTCTATGTCACTTTTGCATCTTTTGTTAGAAGTTAGAAAAAAAATTGACATAAATATTGTGTGTGCACATGTTAATCATAATATGCGAAAAGAAAGTGAAGATGAAAAAGTATTTGTAGAAAATTATTGCAAAGAAAATAATATTTATTTTGAGTATATGAAGATAAATGAGTATTCTTTTGGAAATTTTCATAATGAGGCAAGAAATATAAGGTATAACTTTTTTTATGATGTGTTGAAAAAGTATAATTCTTCAGTTTTGTTTACTGCTCATCATGGTGATGATTTAATTGAAACTATTCTTATGCGAATAGTAAGGGGTTCTTCATTAAAGGGGTATGCTGGATTTTCAATGATAACAAATTATGATAATTATAAAGTGGTAAGACCTTTGATATTTTACACTAAGGATGATATACTTAAGTACAATAAGTTAAATAATGTGCCTTATGTGATCGATAGTTCTAATAATAAAGATAGTTATACTAGAAATAGATATAGGCATTATGTACTTCCTTTTTTGAAGAGTGAGGATAGTAATGTTCATAGAAAGTTCTTAGGTTTTAGTAAGTTACTTAATGAATATGAAAGTTTTTTAGATAAGTATGTAGATAGTAGTGGTTTATGTAATAGTAATAGTATAGATATTAGTCTTTTTATAAAGGAAGATGAAGTAGTACAAAGAAGAGTTGTTGAAAATATTTTAAAAAGAATATATGAAGATAATATATCTATAGTAAATAGTACTCATGTAGAGTCTATTATGGATTTAATTAGGTCGAGTAAACCAAATTTATCTATTAAGCTTCCAAATAATATTGATGTAATTAAGGAGTATGACAGAGTGTCATTTATAAGATTAAATTTATCTAAAGATAATTATGATATTGTTTTAGATAGGGATGCTATTCTTCCAAATGGTAAAACATTGTGTTTTGTAAGAGAGGAAGATAGTGATAGTAATTATGTATGTAGGTTAGATAGTACTTCTATTTCTTTACCACTTCATGTTAGGAATAGAAGAAACGGTGATAAAATATATGTAAAGCATCTTCATGGTAGTAAGAAGGTTAAAGATATATTTATAGATGAAAAGATTCCTATATCTAAAAGGAATGAGTGGCCTATAGTAGTTGATTCAAATAATGTTATTATTTGGATACCAGGTGTAAAAAAATCTAAATATAATAAAGAAAAAAACGAAAAGTGTGATATAATAATTAAGTATTGTTAATTAAGGAGGAAAAATGAATAAGAAAGTATTGAAAAAAGAAATAGTACCATACATATTGTTACTATTTGCAGCATTATTTATATTATTTTATACAGACATGTTTGGTGGTAAAACACATGAGTTAACATATAATGAATTTGATACATATTTGAAGGATAATAAGGTTACTGAGTTAACGATTATGCCTAGAACTGATGGTATGGTATATGAAGTTACTGGTAAACTAGAAGGTTATGATAGTAATGAGAGTTTTTATGCTACATTACCACTTTCTGATAGTATGATCGATAGAATATTAGAAGCTAAGGATGTTAAAGATTTTAAAGTAATAGCTAAAAGCGATCCATCTTCTGGATTTTTAGTTCAATTTATGTTTAATGTACTTCCTATGCTATTGTTAGTAGGTTTTGCATTATATTTCTTTAATAGACAAATGGGTAGTAGTAATAAGTCACTTGATTTTGGTAAGAGTAGAGCTAAATTAAGTGAAAGTAATGGAAATGTTACATTTAAAGATGTAGCAGGTTTAATTGAGGAGAAAGAAGAAGTTGCAGAGTTAATCGATTTCTTGAAAAATCCAAAAAGGTTTCAAAAGATGGGTGCTAGAATACCTAAGGGTGTACTTTTAGTTGGCCCTCCAGGTACAGGTAAGACACTTCTTGCAAAAGCTGTTGCAGGGGAGGCAAATGTTCCATTTTACTTTATTAGTGGTTCGGATTTTGTTGAATTGTTTGTAGGTATTGGAGCATCTCGTGTTAGAGATATGTTTAGACAAGCAAAGCAAAATGCGCCATGCCTAGTATTTATAGATGAAATAGATGCGGTTGGTAGACAAAGAGGTACTGGTCTTGGTGGGGGACATGATGAAAGAGAACAAACACTTAATCAATTGTTAACTGAAATGGATGGTTTTGGAGCTAATGAAGGAATAATAATTATTGCTGCTACTAATAGACCTGATGTACTTGATCCAGCATTGCTTAGACCAGGTAGATTTGATAGACAAGTTACAGTTAATTTACCTGATGTAAAAGGAAGAGAAGAAATTTTAGAAGTGCATGCTAGAAATAAAATTTTTGCTCCTTCTGTAAAATTATCTAATATAGCAAAAAGGACTGTTGGATTTAGTGGTGCTGATTTAGAGAATTTATTAAATGAAGCAGCATTACTTGCTGTAAGAAGAGATAAAAATGAAATAACTATGGCAGAGATAGATGAAGCTACTGATAGAGTATTGATGGGGCCTGCTAAGAAAAGTAAGAAATATACTGATAAAGAAAAAGATATGGTTGCACATCATGAGGCTGGACATGTTGTATTGGGGCTTAAGCTAGATGATGCAAATGATGTTCAAAAAGTAACAATTATACCAAGAGGATATGCTGGTGGATACGCTATGATGCTTCCTAGAGAGGAAACTTATACTTCTACTAAGAAGGAATTGTTAGAAAGAATTACAGGTTTACTTGGTGGTCGTGTTGCAGAAGAAATTGTTTATAATGAAGTATCTACAGGGGCACACAATGACTTTGAGAAAGCTACAAAAATAGCAAGAGCAATGGTTACTGAATATGGTATGAGTGATTTAGGACCTATTCAATTTGAAACAAGAGAAGGTGGGGTTTTCTTAGGTAGGGATTACAATAAATCTAAAAATTTCTCTAATGAGATAGCACATGAAATAGATATTGAAATGAGAAAGATTATAAATGAGTGCTATGAAAATGCTAAGAAGATAATTAGCGAAAATAGGGATTTGCTTGAACTTATTGCTAGTTCTTTATTAGAACACGAAACATTAACTAAAGAACAAATCGATTATTTAGCTGTTCATGGCAAGATGCCTGTAGATGATGATAATGAGATTGAAGTTAATGATGAGGCTATAGAAGAATTAAATAAGGAAGAAGTAAAAAAGAATAAAACAAAAAAAGAAAAGAAAGATGAAAAAACTGATTAAATATCAGTTTTTTTGAATTTTATTCCTTGATAACTATTCCTTCTTTCCATTTCTTTATCAATTTCATTTAATACGCCAAATTTTTTTATTAGCCATTTAGGTTCAATTACTAAAGATTTATCAGGATCTCCTGTAATTCTATTTATAACTATGTCTTCTTTTAATAACTCTAATTGATCACATACAATGTCTACATACTCTTCTTTAGTAAGAATATGAAATTTTTCTTTTTCATACATCTTAGCAATTTCAGTATCTTTTAATATAAATAACATATGAATTTTTATTCCTTGTATATCTAAATTAGATAAATATTTAACAGTTTCTAGCATCATTTCTTTTGTTTCATAAGGGAGTCCATTTATAATATGAATAACTATATCTATATTTCTTTTTCTAAGTTTTAATACAGATTCTTCAAATTGTTTTAGAGTATGCCCTCTATTTATGAGTTTAGAAGTAGATTCGTGCATAGTTTGCAATCCTAATTCAATAACTAAATTAGTTTTTTTATTTAATTCTTCTAAATAATCTAACACATCATCAGGAAGAGCATCACATCTTGTTGCAATATTTAATCCAATTACATTTGGTAAAGAAAGTATCTTTTCATAATTCACCTTTAGCACTTCAAGAGGTGCATATGTATTAGTGTCCGCTTGAAAATAACCAATATATTTACTATTAGGCCATTTTTTGTCTACGATATTTCTTACTTTTTCAAATTGCTCGATTAAAGGTATACCATTATTTTCACCACTGCCATTATAGCAATAAATACAACCTTTCCCATTTACTTTATTTGGACATCCAAATCCTGCATTTAAACTAACTTTAAATACTTTAGAATTATATTTCGTTCTGTTGTAATAATTTAAAGTATAGTATCTTTTATTATCTAATGTATATTTAAACATAAATATCACCGAATGTATTATACATCTATGAAGTTTAAATTGACAAGTATAGCAAAATTATCTTTATTGTTTTGTTTGATATATATACGATAAAAGAAAGAATAGATTTATTTATATGAAAAAAGTAGTAAAAATGTTATTGGTATTATCTTTATTGACGGGGTGTGAAAAAGAAATCTTAAAAGAAAAAGAAAATGTAGATTTAGGTCTTAAAGATATAAAGGTGTTAAAGAAGAAAATTTAGGGAATATTGATAAGGTAGATTTGAGTATGTTAAAGGATGAAATAAGCAAGTTTGAATGTAAAAAGTTAGAAATGATAAATAAAAATAAACCTGGTATACTTAAAGATAATACCATTTTAAAAGATAATAAATTATCATTAGATAATTTTAAAGAAAGTGTAAAGGAATTTGAAGAGTTATATAGTTATGATTTTAATACAAGTAGGTTAATTTATGAACTTGAAATAGGTATAGGTTCTATAAATCAAGAGAGTGTTACATTTGTAGATAGTATTAGTATAGATTTATAATGCACATATTTTGTATGTGTTTTTTATGTAAAGTAATATTTATGAGTATTGTTAGTAATTAGTGGAAATGCTATAATTATTATAAAAATAGAGGTGAACATATGAACAATGAAGATAAAGTGCTTTATTTATTAAGAAAGTTTATTATAGAAACATCTAAGAAAGATAATGATTTTGAGATTAAATTGCCTTCTAAAGTTATAGAGAAATTATTATATAGATATAATGATATTGAAGAATGTTTTATGGTCGATAGAGAGTTATTTAAAGCATTTAAAAATTTAAAGATGGATTTTGAAGGTGTATCATTTGATAATGTTGATATTTCAGGATTAGATTTTACTAAATTAAAGGGCGTTTATATAAATCCTCAAACTGTGTATAATAAAGATTTAAGAGAGTGTGTATTTACTAATGTAACATTTATAGGGGGGTTTGATGATACTAATATATGTAATGCTGATTTTACAGAAAGTATAGGTGCAAGAATAGATCCTCAAACTATTTTAGATAAAGATTTATCTGAGTGTATTTTTACAGATGTAACTTTTATTGGAAGTTTTGAAGGTACAAGTATTTGTGGTTCGGATTTTTCTGGTTCTAAAGGTGCAAATATAAATCCACAAGAAATAATGGATTTTGATTTATCTAGGTGTGTGTTTAAAGATGTAGTATTTACAGGACCATTTGATTATACACTTATAGTAGCATCTAGTTTTATAGGAAGTGTGGGAGCTGAGATAGATCCTCAAACTGTATGTGATAAAGATTTAACAGATGTTATACTTACGGATGCTTATATTGATGGAAACTTTGATGATGTTAGAATTTCTGGTGTTGATTTTAGGGGTTGTAAGGGACGCATTGAAATAGATCCAACTACTATTAAAGATGGTGATTTTTCAAGAACTTTCTTATCAGGAGTTGTGTTTATAGATGAGTTTATGGATGCTTATATAGTTGCTGCTGATTTTTCTGGTAGTTATGGTGCAATAATAAATCCTCAAAATATAAGGGAAAGAACATTAGATGAAGGTAAATTTAAGGATGTGCTTTTCTATGGTAGTTTTGAAGGATGTAGTGTCTTTAATGCTAGTTTTAAAGGAAGCTCTGGTGCTAGAATAAATGTAAGAAAGTTAAGAGGTTATCTAGGTGAAAGTACTGATTTAAGTGATACTACTTTTATAAATGATGATGAATTTAAAGAAGAAAGAGGAAGAAGTATATAATATATAGATGTATACTCATTTTTCTTTTTTCTTTTTTTAATTTGGTTATTGACATCGCTTTAATTAAGTGCTATATTATGAATGTTTGTTAAAACTTTGTTTTAACTTATATTTATCAATATTATGATACACTAGGATGTGTGTCAAGAAGAAAGGAGTTATTATATGTCTACGATCAATCAATTAGTAAAAAAAGGTAGAGGTAAGAAGGTAAGAAAGAGTAAATCTCCTGTTTTAGGTATTGGTTTGAATACTATTCAAAGAAAGCAAACTAAGCAAAATTCACCTCAAAAACGTGGTGTTTGTACTCGTGTTGGTACTACTACTCCTAAGAAGCCTAACTCAGCATTAAGAAAGTATGCAAGGGTTAGATTGTCTAATGGAATGGAAGTTACTTGTTATATCCCAGGTGAGGGACATAATTTACAAGAACACAGTGTTGTTTTGATTCGTGGTGGTCGTGTTCCTGATTTAATCGGAGTTCGTTATCACATTATTCGTGGTACATTAGATACTGCAGGCGTTCAAAATAGAGCACAAGGTCGTTCTAAATATGGTGCTAAAAAGCCTAAGAAAAAATAATGAAGGAGGAAATATATAATGCGTAAAAAAAGAGCAGTTAAGAGAGATGTTTTACCAGATCCTATATTTCATTCAAAAGTTGTTACTAAACTTGTAAATCAAATAATGGTAGATGGTAAAAGAGGAAAAGCTGAAACAATCGTATATGATGCTTTTGATATGGTTAAGGAAAAGACAAATTCTGATCCTAATGAGGTATTTATGAAAGCATTAGAAAATATTAAACCAGCTTTAGAAGTTAAAGCAAGACGTGTTGGAGGTGCTAATTACCAAGTTCCAATGGAAGTTAGTGCTGATAGAGCACAATCTTTAGCACTTCGTTGGTTACATACTGCTGCTAAAAATAGAGGCGGCAAGTCAATGGCTGAGAAGTTAGCTAATGAACTAATCGATGCATCAAATAATACAGGTGGTGCAGTTAAAAAACGTGAAGATACACATAGAATGGCAGAAGCTAATAAAGCGTTTGCACATTATCGTTGGTAGGAGGCAATTATGGCACGTGAATATTCATTAGAAAATACGCGTAATATTGGTATTATGGCTCATATTGATGCCGGTAAGACTACTTTTTCTGAACGTGTATTATATCATACAGGAAAAATTCATAAAATAGGTGAAACTCATGATGGTGAGTCACAAATGGACTGGATGGAGCAAGAAAAAGAACGTGGTATTACTATCACTTCTGCTGCTACAACAGCATTTTGGAAAGAAAATAGAATAAATTTAATTGATACTCCTGGACACGTAGATTTTACAATTGAAGTTACTAGAAGTTTAAGAGTATTAGATGGAGCTATTGCACTTTTAGATGCTAATGCTGGTGTTGAACCTCAAACTGAAAATGTTTGGAGACAAGCTACTAGTATGTCTGTTCCAAGAATGATTTTCGTAAATAAGATGGATAAACTTGGCGCTGATTTCTTTAAGAGTGTTGAAAGTGTACACGAGAGATTAGGTGCTAATGCAGCTCCTGTTCAATGTCCAATTGGAGCAGAGGATGAATTTAATGGTGTTGTTGATCTAATTACTAGAAAGGCATATCATTATGATGGAAATCCAGATGAGAATTATACTGAAATAGAGATTCCTGAGAATTTAAAAGATAAAGTTGAAACAATGAGGAATGAGTTAATTGAATGCATTTCTGAGTTTGATGATCAAATTATGGAAGATTACTTAGAAGGTAAAGAAATTTCTGTTGATGCTATTAAGAAAGCAATTCGTAAAGGTGTTTTAGCAGTTAAATTCTTCCCAGTATTCTGTGGCTCTGCATTAAGTAATATGGGTGTTAAGCTAGCACTTGATGGTGTAATCGATTATTTACCAGCTCCAACTGATGTTGCTGCATTTGAATGCCAAACTATGGATGGTGAACCTGCTTTAAGGCATCCATCTGATTCTGAGCCTTTTGCAGCTTTAGCATTTAAGATAATGACAGATCCATTTGTTGGAAGATTATCATTCTTTAGAGTTTATTCTGGTACATTAAAGAGTGGATCTTATGTATTAAACTCAAATAAGAATGTTAAAGAAAGAATAGGTAGAATCTTACAAATGCATGCGAATACTAGAACAGAAATATCTGAAGTATATACAGGAGATATAGCTGCTGCTGTTGGTCTTAAGAATACTACTACTGGTGAAACACTATGTGATGAGAAAAAACCAGTTATATTAGATCCTATGGAATTCCCTGAACCTGTTATTACTATAGCTATTGAACCTAAGTCAAAAGCTGATCAAGAAAAGATGGGTATAGCATTAACTAAACTTGCTGAAGAGGATCCTACATTTAAGCAAAGAACAGATCCTGAAACAGGACAAACAGTTATATCTGGTATGGGTGAACTTCACTTAGATGTACTTGTTGATCGTATGAAAAGAGAGTTTAATGTTGAAGCTACTGTTGGTAAACCACAAGTTGCTTATCGTGAAACTTTAACACAAGCTGCTGATTGTGAAGGTAAATATATTAAGCAATCTGGTGGTCGTGGACAATATGGTCATGTATGGATTAAATTTGAACCAAATCCTGAAAAAGGTTATGAATTCGTTGATGCTATCGTCGGTGGTGTTGTTCCTCGTGAATATATACCAGTTACAGATAAAGGAATACAAGAAGCTATGGCTGGAGGTATTTTAGCAGGATACCCTATGGTAGATGTAAAGGCAACATTATTCGATGGTTCATATCACGATGTTGACTCATCTGAAATGGCATATAAGGTTGCAGCTAGTCTTGCTTTAAAAGAAGCTAAGAATAAGTGTAAACCTGTACTACTTGAACCTATAATGAAAGTTGATGTAGTTACACCAGAAGAATACTTTGGTAATATTATGGGTGACTTAACTTCAAGACGTGGTAGACCTTCTGGACAAGAGTCTGTTGGTAATGCAATAAGATTGACTGCATTAGTACCACTAGCTGAAATGTTTGGTTATGCTACTAGTTTGAGAAGTAATTCACAAGGAAGAGCAACTTTCCAAATGCTTCCAGATCATTATGAAGAAGTACCTAAGAACATTGCTGAAGAAATAATTAAGAAAAATGGTGCAAAATAGTTTAAAAATAAGTATCAAACTACTTGATAATTTATCAAGTATTAGATAAAATATAATAGTATATAATTATTTTAAGGAGGAAAATAAAATGGCAAAAGAAAAATTTGACAGAACAAAAACACATGTTAACATTGGTACAATTGGCCATGTTGACCATGGTAAAACAACTTTAACAGCTGCTATAAGTAAAGTTCTAAGTAAAAAAGGACTAGCTGAACAAGTTGACTTTGATAATATCGATAAGGCTCCAGAAGAAAGGGAGAGAGGTATTACAATCAATACTGCTCATATCGAATATCAAACAGATAAGAGACACTACGCTCACGTAGACTGTCCAGGGCACGCAGACTATGTAAAAAATATGATTACTGGTGCTGCACAAATGGATGGAGCTATCTTAGTTATAGCTGCTACTGATGGACCTATGGCACAAACTAGAGAACATATCTTACTTGCAAGACAAGTTGGTGTTCCAAGAATGGTAGTATTCTTAAATAAGTGTGATATGGTTGATGATGCTGAGTTATTAGACTTAGTTGAAATGGAAGTTAGAGAATTATTAAGTTCTTATGGATTTGATGGTGATAATACTCCAATAATTCGTGGTTCTGCATTGAAAGCTCTTGAAGGAGATGCAACTTACGAAGAAAAGATTATGGAACTTATGTCTGCAGTTGATGAATGGATTCCAACTCCAGAGAGAGATACTGATAAACCATTCTTAATGTCAATTGAAGATGTATTTACAATCACTGGACGTGGTACTGTTGTTACAGGACGTGTTGAACGTGGTGAATTAAAATTAAATGAAGAAGTAGAAATCGTTGGTATCAAAGATACTAAGAAGACTACAGTTACAGGAATCGAAATGTTCCGTAAACAATTAGATTCTGCTCAAGCAGGAGATAATGCTGGTGTATTATTACGTGGTATTACTCGTGATGAAGTAGAACGTGGACAGGTATTAGCTAAACCAGGTACAGTTACTCCACATACTAAATTTGAAGCTGAAGTTTATGTACTTTCTAAAGAAGAAGGCGGACGTCATACTCCATTCTTCTCAAATTACAGACCTCAATTCTATTTTAGAACTACAGATGTAACTGGTGTTATCGAATTACCTAGTGGTACTGAAATGGTTATGCCAGGTGATAACACTAACATGACAGTTGAACTTATTCACCCAATTGCTATTGAAAATGGAACTAAGTTCTCAATTCGTGAGGGTGGTAGAACAGTTGGTTCTGGTGTAGTTACTAAGATTATTCAATAATTAGTATATAAAATAGTCAATGTATTTGTTGGCTATTTTTTTACTTGCTTATTATAATGTATAAAGGATGTAAATAAATGGAATATTGGGATTTGTATGATAAGAATCGTAAGAAGATTAACAAGATAGTAAAAAGGGGTGATATACTTAAAGATGATGAGTATCATATAGTTGTGGATGCTTGGATTAAATAATGAATTTTTAATTACACAACGTTCTATAAATAAAAAACATCCTCTTATGTGGGAATGTACAGGTGGTTCTATACTAGCGGGTGAAGATTCTATCGATGGAGCTATTCGTGAAGTTAAAGAAGAGCTTGGTATTGATATAGATAAATCTACAGGGGTGTTGTTAGGTTTAACTTTAAGATATTATCCAAATTGTCCTGATATACTTGATGTATGGCTTTTTACCAGCGATGTTTCTATTGATGAAGTGAAAGTTCAGGAAGAAGAAGTTAATTATGTGATGTGGGCAAGTGTTGATAAGATAATAGAATTATATGAAAATAAAAAATTTGAAGCTAATGCTTTTTTTAAAGATGTTTTGAGTATTGAAAAAACATAAATTTAGAGGAATAAGTAAAAAGTGCTAACAGTAAACTTAACACTTTTTATTTTGTGAAGGGAGGTTTAGTTAGTGTATAAATCTTTTGAAGAAGAAAAAGATTATTTAAAAAATACTTTAGATAGATTTGATGATATTATTTCTGATACTGAATTAAAACTTAAAGCATTACCTAGAATGTATGGCGATAATCCAACTTTACTATCAAATTTAATGTCAGGATTAGAGCATAGATATGCTTTATTAAAAAAGACAAAAAATAAACCTTATTTTGCTCGTATAGATTTTAAAGATAATGAAGAAGAAAAAAAAGAAGTATGCTATATTGGAAAAGTTGGTGTTTATGATGATGATAATAAGATTGTAACTGTTGATTGGAGAGCCCCTATTGCTTCTATGTATTATGATAGTAATATTGGATATGCTACTTATAATGCTCCTAAAGGGAAAATTGAAGGAGAGTTATTAGTAAAAAGACAATATGATATTGAGAATATGGAGTTAAAAGGTTATCAAGATATCGATACAGTTGCTAATGATGAAATATTAAAATCATATCTTGGTGTTAATGCAGATAATCGTTTAAAAAATATTATATCTACTATTCAAACTGAACAAAATGAAATAATAAGGGAGAAAAGTCATATAATGCATCAAGAGTAATAGATATGAAGTTGTTATATGTTGCTATGACTAGAGCATTACATGAATTAAGGGTGCTATATGATGAATCAATAACATTACCATTAAAAGAAGAAATAGAATAAATATTTGCATAAAAAAAGTACATGTAGTTTGTTATATGTACTTTTTCATTCTTTTTTAAATGATAGTTTTGTTAGTGGTTTAAAACTTTTATAAAGACCATATTTAGCTTTATTAACTATTAAAGTATATTCACCTATATATTCAGTAACTTTAGTATTAAATCCTTTTTTAAATATAAATAATCCATTATATTTATTTCTAGTAGTAAAATCACCAGTTATTCCATTAAAGTGAAATTTTGTATATCCTTGTTTTCTATATTCTTCTATTATTTTCCATTTTAGTAAGTGATTTGCATTGAAATTTTTAAATTTAAAGTTAATACCATCTATCAAGAAAAATATTTCATTACCATATTTTATAATTGCATTGCTTGCTACTATAATGTATTTACTATCTCTATAAAGTTTAGTTCCAAATACTATATCATTTTTATATGAATTTAATAATTTATCAGATTCCATTTTTCTATTAACTAATCTAGCTTTTTCTTTAGGATTTCTAATTGTTCTTTGTAATGATTCAGCTAGTTTATGATTTTTTTGTAATTCATATTCATATAGTAATTTACTGTTTTTTAGAAAAACTTCTGTATTTATTCTTGCAAAGTAAACATCAAACATGTTAAATCTACCAAATATATCATACATATCTAAGTAATAATTATATTTTCTTGTGTGTTTTTTATTTATCATTTGATAGAACATTCTTAAATCATTCTTATCTCCTTTATATATTTCTACACCTTTTCTTAAGCTATTTCTAATTTTTGTTCTTGTTTGCTTTTCAAAACTATTAAAGACTTCTATAGGACTTGCTTCTGTTTTTAGAACCATATTCCATCTTGGCTTTAAATTTTCGAAATATAGATTAAATCCCCCGTGTTGATAACCAATTCTTTTTAGGGATTCAGATATATTTACTCCTCTTTGCCTAGATTCAGTTGGTTTGCCATTTTTATCTCTTTCTAGATGTGTTACATGTGGATCTATTACTACGCTTACTACATTTAATTTTGACAAATAATCTTTTAAGTGATGTGTAAAATCTGCAACTAATTGGTAATCGTTAAAATCTATTAAAAAACCTCTAGGAGAGTATCCAACTTTAACACCAATTTGAGTTTTAACTAGAATAAGAGCAGCTGCTCTTATAGTTCCCCCTTCATCAAGTGCTAAATACATTGGAGAATACCCATGCTTTGACATTAAAGTACCATATTGTGAAGTTTGATAAAAACTTCTATATTGGTGTTTAAAAGCATATTCATCAAATTCTTTTTTACTTAGTTCAATAATAGCCATATTCTCACTCCTATACTCTATATAGTATAACATATTTTTTATTTTTTATGAATACTTTTATTTTTTTTTAGAAATTTTGTTAATTGAAAAGTTAACTGCAACACTAAAATTAGTAATGTTTCAGTTAGTTATGCAATTTACATATTAAAAAAAATATATATAATATGTATCGATATATCGCCCATTCGAAGGAG
>CALVQZ010000073.1 GCA_944358275.1 uncultured Bacilli bacterium | reverse complement strand
AGAAGAAGTGCAGTAAATTATTTTGAGAATTTAAATTATAGAGTATATGAGAATTATGAAGAATTTAAAAAGGAAAATAAAGGAACATATTATTTTCTAACAAGATATGGTAAAAAACCTCATACTTCTTTTGATTATAGTAATAAAGATGAAAATATTTATTTAATATTTGGTAAAGAAAGTACAGGTATTCCTGTAGAAATATTGAAAGATAATTTAGAACATTGTATGAGAATTCCAATGACTGATAAGGTAAGAGCATTAAATGTTTCTAATTCTGTTGCAATAATGGTTTATGAAGTATTAAGACAACAAAATTTTAGGAATTTGCTTACAACTGAGCCTTTTAAAGGAGAAAATTATTTAGAAAAATAAAAAAAGTATGAAAAATTTACAAAGTTAATGCAAAAAAAAATTTTTTATGGTATTATAATTATGTAAAGATAAAGGGTTGTGATATATGAGGAAGTTAATATATACGTTATTGTTATTTACATTTATTCCAATTGATGTAGGAGCTATACATGAAGTAATTGACTCAAGATGTACCAATTCTTTAAAAATGTCATTAAGAGAGGAAGCTCAAGAGGTTGTTTATAGATTAAGCAAAACTATAAATGATGATGATGTATCTTATACATTATATTTTTATAATTTGACTGAGAATATGCAGTTAATAGGTCCTGATGAACAAATTTATTATGGTTCTAAAGTTGAAAACTTAAAGCCAGGAACTACTTTTGTTATAAACTTTTATGCTTCTGATAAAACATATTGTGCTGGATATAAAATTGCTTCTAAGATAATAAAAGTACCTTATTATAATCCATATTTTGGAAGTGAATTATGTAGAGGCTATGAAAATTATTCTCTTTGTAAAGAGGATGCTAATGTAAGTTTAACAGAAGATGAGTTTATAAAAAAATTAGACGATTATAAAGAAAGCTTGAAAGAAAAAGAAGAAGATGAAACAAATGATAAGATAGTTATTGAAGATTCATTTAGTATATATGATTTGTTTATGAGTTATAGAAGTTATATATTAGGAATTTTGGTGATAATTTTAATAGCACTAATTATTATAGAAATTTCTAAACATAAAAAAAATGGAGGTATATTATGAAAAAAATTATGTTTGTATTATTATTTGCACCAATTTTAGTATTTGGAACAACATGTGATTTAGAGAAAGATTATCAAACTACTGATGAAAGAAATTTAACATGTGATGCAGAAAAGAGGACTATGACATCTTTTAGCACTACTAATGAAGAGGTTGTAGTGAATAATGAAGTATGTAAAATTACATGTACAGAAAATATTGTTTTTTCTATTGATCCTATAAAGAAGGTTTTGGCAGGAACAAGTTTTAACTATCCACTATATGCAAGTGGAGAAAGAAAGTGTAAAGCTACGTATAATTATAATGCATACGAACAAAAAATTAGAAGATTAGTGAATGAGTATGCATCATTAACAGGTAGTGCGAAAGCAACTAAAGCTAATGAAATTACTAATTATTATGCTTTAAAGAAAACTTGTGATGAATTTACTAAAGCTGGAAGCGATTTTCAAAATAAGTATTCTTATGATGGAGATGTAACTTTAAAAGTTGAAACATCAACAAATGAAGTTACTATTCCATATGAGTTTGTTGAAATTGAAGATTATAATAGTGTTGTTTCTACTGATGAAATAAATTATAGTTTAGCATGCAATTATAACGAAGCAAATAGGACTTGTTCAAATAGTGATAAAACTATTAACGAGTGGACTGAAACTGCTAGAATTTTTGGTAAATATACTATGAAAGATACTTATCTTGAAATGTATGAAGGCGATGTTAAAGATTTATATAGTAACAATACTTGTAATGCTGGTGATAGATTTTTTACAAGTTTTAGTGAATTAACAAGACCAGTAGCAAATGATACAACAGATAAAGGTTATAAATTAACATTAACTGCTAATAATCTTGGTCATAACTTAGGAACAATACCAGGTGATTGGAGTTTAAATGTTGATTGTTGGTATCAAGTTAAAAATTTAATGTTTCCACAAGGAAATAGTGGAACAAATGTTGATGATAATTATGATGAATATGGTGGAACAGCATTCCAATATAGAATAATCGATTTAAATGATCCATTTCCAGAAAGAGAACCAGGTGCAAACTGGAAAGGTAAAGAGACTATAATAACATCTACTAAAGATAATTTATCTTCTTTACAAAGATTTGTAATTAGTTTAGATAGAAGTTCAATAAATAAAATAAGGGAGTATAATGATACTCATTCATATGATACATTTAATTTAAATGAAATGGAAAAAAGTCCATTTGTAGAAGCAAACCCTAATATAATTGATAGAAAATAAAAAAATTTAGTCAATGCTTAGAAACATTGACTTTTCTTTTGTTTAAATTACAAATTTTTAGTATTTCTTACAAAATTCGCCATAATTCGATAAAATTTTAATGTATTTTAGGGGAAATTGCAATTTTATTATGGAAGTTATAATTAGAAGGAGGTGAACCATGAATTCATACGAAATAAATGTAAATACTCAAGCAATAATTCCGATAAATGAAAACAAGTCTAAAATTATAGAAGAAAATAGAACTTTAATAGTAAATGAAACTCCTATGAAAATAATAGAAAGAAGTTGTAGATATTTTGGTAGTTCATATCAAGGAAGATTTCTTGGTACAAAAAATTTAATTGGAGTAAGTCATAAAGCACCAATTATAATTGAAGAAACAAGAGAAATTATATTTTTTCCTACTAATTCTCCTAGACAAAATAGTTGTGTTTGGATATCATTAAAACATTTAGAAAATTACAAGAAAACAGATCAAAATAGCATAATAAAATTTTATAGTGGTAATTTATTAACTTTAGATATTTCATATGGAATGTTAGATAATCAAGTACTGCGTGCGACTAGATTAGAAAGTGTATTAAGGTTTAGAAAAAATAATAATTAAGAAAAACATTCCCAAAATAAAAAAAATATGTTACACTAGTATTGTAAAATATAATAAAGAGGGAGTGAATGTATGGCTACTAAAAAAGCACCAGCTAAGAAGACTGCGAAAAAAACAACTAAAAAAGCTGTAAAACCTGAAGCTAAGAAAACAGTTATAGTAGATAAAACATCATCAAGTAAAAGTTCAACTAAAAGAAATTTTGCTGAGATAGGTAGAACAGAAGTATCGATTTTTCTAGCTATGGCAATTGAGGCAATAATATTGTTTTTAGCATATTTGATTATAATGAGTGCACTATAAAAAAAGGCAAAAATAGGTCTTTTTTTGTTTTATGTAAAGTGTTATACTATTAACTATAAAAAGTGTGTAGTACACAAATAAGGAGGATGCTATGAACGAACTTACAAAAGAAGAAGTTTATCATGTTGCACATTTAGCAAGAATAAATGTAACAGATGATGAAGTTAAAAAATATCAAGTACAATTAAGACAAATTTTAGATGAAATAGAAAGAATAAACGAAATAAAAGTAAAAACTGATGAAATCCTTATTTCTCCTACTGATAATAAGAATGTTTATAGAGAAGATATAGGTATAGATGAAGATGTGGATATATTTAAAAATGCACCTAGAAAGTCAGGTAATTATATTGAGATAGCGAGGTTTGTAAATGAGTAGGTATTTAGATTTAAGCATAAAAAAAATAAATGAAAAATTGAAAAATAAAGAAATAACGCCACTAGATTTAGTAAATGAATGCTTTGATAGAATAGAAGAGAATAAAGAATATAATGCGTTTATAACACTTAATAAAGAAGAAGCAATAAGATTTGCTAAAAGTTTAGAAGATAAAGAAGTAGATAATTTATTATTTGGAATACCTATTGCTATAAAAGATAATATAGTAACAAAAGATTTAAAGACAACTTGTGCATCAAAAATGTTATCTAATTTTATACCTATTTATGACGCTACTGTAATAAAGAAGATAAAAGAAAAGAATATGATTATAGTTGGAAAACTTAATATGGATGAATTTGCAATGGGTTCATCTAATCAAACATCTTTTTATGGCCCTGTATTAAATAGTAAAGATAAGACTAGAGTTGCAGGAGGTAGTAGTGGAGGAAGTGCTACTTGTGTTGGTATGAATATGGCACCACTTGCATTAGGTAGTGATACAGGAGGTTCTATAAGACAACCTTCAGCATTTAATGGGATAGTTGGATTAAAACCTACTTATGGAAGAGTATCTAGGTATGGTCTTATTGCTTTTGGATCATCTTTAGATCAAATTGGCCCTATTACAAGAAATGTATATGAGAATGCTCTTTTATTAAATGTATTATGTGGTAAAGATGAAAAAGATTTAACAAGTGTAGATACTTCTGAAGATTTTACTAGATTGATAGGTGAAGATATTAGCGATATGAAAGTAGCAGTTCCTAAGTTTTATATGAGTGATGTTATCAATCCTGAAATAAGAAACAAAATAGAAGAAGTAATAAGTTTTATCGAAAAAAACAATGTTAAAGTAGATTATGTAGATATAGACTATATAGAGTATTCTGTTCCTTTGTATCAAATTATTGCTCTTGCTGAAGCATCTTCTAATTTAGCTAGGTTTGATGGTGTTAGATATGGTTATGTTACTGATAAAAAAGTAGAAAGTATAGATGATATGTATAAGTATACAAGAAAAGAAGGCTTTGGTGATGAAGTTAAAAGAAGACTTATGATTGGTTCTTATGTTTTAAGTGGCAAAAACGCTAAAACATATTATTATAAAGCACTTAAGATAAGAAAGAGTATAAGTGATAGTTTTGATGAAATACTAAGTAAATATGACTTGATAATAGGGCCTACTACTACTGATTTTGCATATAAAATAGGAGAAGGAGAAACTGATGCTATAAAGAGTTTTACAGATGACTTACTTACTATACCTGTAAATATGGCGGGACTTCCTGGTATGAGTATTCCTGTTGGTTATGGAAATAATAAATTACCTATAGGTATGCAAATAATTGGTAATAAATTTGATGAAGCAAAAATGTATAAATTTGCAAGTTATATAGAAAAAAATTTTGAAGGAGGTAAATTATGTTAAAACCAACTATTGGAATAGAAGTGCATTGTGAATTAAAGACAAACAGTAAAGCATTTTCTCCTTCTTCAAATACTTATGGAGAAGTTCCAAATAAAAAAGCAAATGTAATTGATTTAGGATATCCAGGAGTACTACCAACATTAAATAAAGGCCTTTTAGACTTAGGAATAAAGTGTGCACTCGCATTAAATTGTAAAGTGACTAAAGAAATATTTTTCGATAGAAAAAACTATTTTTATCCAGATAATCCAAAAAACTTTCAAATAACTCAAAATAATACTCCTATAGGAACATGTGGTTATGTTGAAATAGAGTATGATGGTAAGAAAAAGAAAATAGAAATAGAAGAAATTCATATGGAAGAAGATACTTGTAAAAGTATTCATGAAAATGATTATACACTACTTAACTTTAATAGAGCAGGAATACCTCTTATAGAAATAGTTACAAAGCCTTGTATAGAAAATGAAAAAGAAGCAGTGTTATACTTAGAAAATCTAAGAGAAATACTTTTATATGCAGGTGTGAGTGATGTAAAAATAGAAGAAGGTAGTATGAGATGTGAACCAAATATATCTTTAAGTGATAGTGATAAATTAGGTACTAAAATAGAAGTTAAAAATATTAGTTCAATAAGTGCAGTAAAAGAAAGTATCTTATATGAAATAGAAAGGCAGACTAAGTTAATAAACGATGGTGTTAAATTAAAAGAAGAAACAAGAAGATGGGATGATAAGTCAAAGACTACTATTCTTATGAGAGTAAAAGAAACAGGGAATGATTATAGATATTTTCCTGAACCTGATATACCTAAAGTTATAATAGATGATAAATGGATAGAAGATATAAGAAAGACTATACCATTATTACCTAATGAATTAAGAAAAAAATATAAAGAGTTAGGAATAAATGATGTTACTATAAGTTCACTAATTCAAAATAAAGAATTAAGTGTAGTATTAAATGAACTAATAGATATGAATATAAATCCAGTATTATCTGCAAATATTCTTACAGGAGATATATTATCTTACTTAAATAAAAAATATATTACTTTTAAAGAATCAAATATTACTATAGATAATATAAAAGATATAGTTAATCTTTTAGATAATAATGAAATATCTTCTAAAATAGCAAAAGTAATAATAGCCGAGTTATTAGAAAAAGAAGGGGATGTATCTACTATTATTAAAGATAAAGGATTAAAACAAATAAGTAATACTGATGAATTAGTAAAAGTAATAGAAAATATATTAGATAATAATTTAAAATCAGTTGAAGATTATAAAAATGGTCTTGATAGAAGTATTAAATTTTTAATGGGACAGATAATGAAAGAAACAAAAGGACAAGCAAATCCTAAAGTTGCTAATGAATTATTGATTAGCGAACTAGAGAATAAAACGAAATTATGATATGTTCATGTTCTTTTTCTTTTATTTAGTTTTTAAACTTTATTATATTTTGTTTTACGATAATGAAGTGATTTTAATATACGATGTGTTTTGTAAATATAATTAAAATTGTTTTTGTATAAATGTACAGAAAAATTCTAATTTTTAGTTTATGAATGAATAAGTTAAGATAATTAACCATACAGTTGATGAATTATCGCATTTGGATATAAAATTTATGGTCTTTAAATAATTTTTTGTAAAAAAATCTAAACGCAAATATTTATATATTTAAAAATTTACTTTTATATGTTAAAATAATTAAGAGAGTAGAAAATAGGTGGTGGCTTATGAAGATTTCTGTTATTAAGACTAATGAAATAATCAATTTTATATTACCTCCTCAAGTACATGGTAATTATTGGGTTATTGATAAAACTAAAATAGGGAAAGAAAGAAATCTTATAAATATTATTGAGAATAATGGTAAGTGGCAAATGCTTAGTAATTATGAAGTTGCTATTTACGTAGAAGGTGACAAAGTAGATGCAGTTGATTTAGAAACTGGCAAATTTTATTTATTAAAAGTTGATAGGGAAGAAGATATATTAGTATATTGTAGTGAAGTATATGAAACAAAAACTGTACAATTAATGGTAAAAATAGATTGTGAAATAATAATTGGAAAAAAAGAAACTTGTCAAATGCAATATAACAATCCATATATTGACGAAGAACATGCAAAGTTAATATATAGACAAGGTACATGGCTTGTGAATTCTTTATCTAATAAAGGTGTTTATGTAAATAGTCAAAAAGAAATAAATAAGAAACTTGTCAATGGTGATATATTATTTATAATGGGGTTAAAAATAATAATAATAAAAAACAATATAATTATTAACAATATAGATAAAATTAAAGTAGATAGTAGTTTATTTTTTGAATCTAGATATCCTAAACAAACTGCAAAAGTCTTTGAAGAAACAGAAGAAGAAATATTACTATACAAAGATTCTGATTATTTCTTTAAAGCACCTAGATTTAGAAATAATCCAGATAAAATAGTACTTAATATAGATCCAGCACCACAAAAACAAGAGGAAGATAAAACTCCATTACTCTTTTCTATGGGGCCTATGCTC
>CALVQZ010000072.1 GCA_944358275.1 uncultured Bacilli bacterium | reverse complement strand
TTTTTATATTTTTTTTACAACATTTTACATGGTGTCTTTTTGTCGTGCTTTAAAATATAAATAATTGGGAAGAAAATAATAGATAACTTCAATTTTTATCTGTTTTTACCTATTTTTATCTATTTTTTATTATTTAATTATTTTTACTCTTTTTCTCTGATTTTTAAATTTAGTTTTTTTATAAAAAAATGTAATTAGATGGTTAATTAACATATTTTATGCTTTTAAAAAAAATCAAAAAAACTGATAATAAATATTGTTCAAATTATCAGTTTTAATTTTAATCACTTTTTAAATCTATAAACATATTCAATGTATTTATACATATATATTAACTTTTTTTAAATCATCTATAAATTTCTTTGAATTTAGATATAATCCTGTATGTGAATTATAATATTCTGTTAGAAAGTCATCTATTTGATTTTTTATTTTTGATTCCATTTCTATTTTTGATATTTTTGATATATCTAAATAATAGTACATTCTTATATATTTTATTGTCTTTAAGTCCACTAATTTTTGATTAGTCCTACATTTTTTGCATAAAAGTCCATTTTTATCTGATGATAATGTAACTATATCGCTTACATTACCACAACAACTACATTTATTTAGTATTGGTTCAACTCCTAAGTATGTAAGTAGTTTTAACTCTAGTATATTTGTTATTACTAGTGGGTCAAATCTTTCATTTATTTTTAATAATGAGTCTATAAATAGATTAAATATTTCTTCATATTTAATACTTTGTTTTACAACTTGATGCACTAGTTCAGTTAAATATGTAGTAAAACCGATATTTATTATATTTGTTTTTATATTTATAAATGGGTTTATTACATCTACTCCTGTTAGAGTAGATAGTTTATCTTCTTTATAATAAATATGAAATGCTCCATATGTAAGTTTAGTAGATACTCCACTTAATTTACTTTTTATTTTTTTTGAGCCTTTTGATATAACTCCAATTATTCCATATTCTTTTGTAAATACATCTAATATCTTACTTGAATCTCCATAATCTCTTTCTCTTAAAACGATTCCTGTAACATCTTTTAGCATATTATTTTCCTCTCTTTATCATTTCTTTGTATTTCAAATAATATGTTATATTTCCTGTCATTTTAAATAAATTCCATAATTCATCTTTTGTCATAATATCCACCTTTCTATTATAATAGTGGACAGTTATTCTATTTTTTATTCATTATTTTTATAACCAAATTCAAGTAAGTATTTTTCTTTACTTCTCCACTTAGGAACTGTTTTGACAAAAAGATTTAAATATACTTTTTTTCCAAATAAGTTTTCTATATCTTTTCTTGCATCTATACCTATTTTTTTAATCATCTCTCCTTGTTTTCCTACGATAATTTTCTTTAATCCTTCTCTTTCTACTATTATAAGTACATCAATAACTATTGCTTCTTTTCCATATTTAATATTTTCTGTTATACATGTAATTGCATGTGGTACTTCATCGTCTGTATAATTTAATATTTTTTCTCTTACATATTCTGCTACAAAAAAATCTGCTGTTTTATCAGTAACATAATCATCATCATAGTATTTAATATCATCTGTAAGATATTTTTTTATTTCTTTTATAAGTATATCTGTATCTTCTTTTTTTATAACTGATATAGGTACGATTTCTTTAAAGTCATATAAGTCTTTGTATTCATCTATTTTCTTTAATATTGTTTCTTTTGAAACTTTATCTATCTTGTTTAATACTAAAATCACAGGTTTATTTATTCCCTCTAATTTTTCAATTACAAATTTATCTCCTCTT
This sequence comes from uncultured Bacilli bacterium, assembly GCA_944358275.1. Taxonomy (GTDB): domain Bacteria; phylum Bacillota_I; class Bacilli_A; order RF39; family UBA660; genus CAG-1193. The sequence goes on along the minus strand of CALVQZ010000072.1, from coordinate 5,387 downwards.
CCAAGTGATTCTGAAATATCTACGACTAGAACTAAAACATCTACATCATTTATAGAATAATATGCCATATTATTAAGTGCTTTACCTAAGTTATGTTTAGGTTTATGTATTCCTGGTGTATCTATAAATACTATTTGAGTATCTTCTTCGTGATATATTCCCATTATATTATTTCTTGTAGTTTGTGCTTTAGGAGATATTATTGCAAGTTTTCTTCCTAATATTGTATTTAATAATGTAGATTTTCCTACATTTGGTCTTCCTATAATTCCTACAAATCCTGATTTCATTTTAAATCTCCTTTACTAAATGCATTAACACATAAATCACTTATTTTCATTTCTTTTAGTATACCATCTAAATTATATATTATTACTTTTACATCCATATTACAAAAATCTACTAATGCTTGTCTACATATAAAACATGGTGTAACTCCTTTTTTACTCATTACGTGTATTTCTTTTATATCTTCTTGTTTTATTCCGTTAGTAAATGCATTATATAATGCATTTCTTTCTGCGCATATTCCAGCTTGTGGAGATGATGTTTCTACATTTACTCCATAAAATACTTTATTATCTTTACATACTACTGCTGCACTTACTGGAAAATTGAAATAATCACTTCTACTATTGTTTAATAAATTAGTTAATACTTCTTTCATAAGGCCTCCTAAAATAATGCAATAATCTTTGGATAGAATATTATTATATTCAGTATAAGCATTACTATAAATATAATGAATGTTGCTCCACTACCACAATCTTTAGCAACTTTAATAGATTCATTATATTCTAAAGTAATCGCATCACATGCTCTTTCTACTGCTGTATTTAAAAGTTCTATAGCAAGTATAATACCAAGCATACATATTATAAGTATCCATTCTAACCCATTTATATTGAAAATAAATCCTAGAATAATTTCAAGTATTGCACAAAAAGAATACAAAATAAAACTTTTGCCTTCTTTTGCATATTCATATATTCCATTTAATGAATACTTTATTACACTCATAAGTGATTTTGTGTTTAAATTTCTTCTTTCAAACTCTTCTTTTAAAGAAGGTATCTTTGCTTTATCTTTTGATTCCATAGCCATTTAATATATCCTCCTGTAGTTTAAACATTTCTTCTTCATCTTCTTTATTCATGTGGTCATAACCAAGCAAATGAAGAAAACCATGTATAGTTAAAAATGCTAATTCTCTTAAATATGAGTGTCCATATTCAAGTGATTGTTCATTTGCTTTTTCTTTTGAAATATAAATATCTCCTAATACATTTATCTTACCACACATAACTTTTTCATAATCAGCAAGACGAAATGTAATTACATCTGTTACTCTATCTATATTCCTATATGTCTTATTTAATTCTTGTATCTTTTTATTATCAACGAAAATAATAGAAAAAGAAACATCTTTTAATTTCATATACTTTAGTGCATATTTTAATAATTTTTTTAATTCTCTTTCTTCTATTACTTTATCATCTGTTTCATTAAAAAACTCAATACTCCCCATTATCTCACCATCTCATTTATATATTCAGCAAAATTTGTAAAATATATTATTAAACCTAATAGTATTAAAATAATTACTAAATTCATAAACCAATCTTTATTAAGTACTTTAGGAAGCCTGTCTCTAATACTATCTAGTATGATATAGATTATTGCTCCTATAAAGCCACCTAATACATTTAATATTATATCATCAATATCGAATACTCTTCCAATAATTTTTTGAACAATTTCAATAGATATTGATGAAATAAGTGTTAATATAACAGCAGGTGTTACATTTCTTATATCTAAGTATGCAGTTACAAAAAGACCAAAAGGCATAAATAAGAGAATGTTTCCTATAATATTTTTTACAAATAGTTTAGATGTTATTTCGTATCTAAATATTTCTTTAAATGGTATTATGTTAAATGTTCCATAGTTATCATCTTGAAAAGTTACTATATAAAATAGACTTAATAAGTATATTACAAATAGTAAATATGATAATTCTTTATACAAAATAAATTTTCTTTTTTTTATAATTAAATATGCAATTCTAATAGAAGATAGCATAACAGTAAATATGATTATCATAGGCCATGCCCCACCAAATATTTCAATAATCATATCTTTTATCATGCTATTCACTTCCTTCTATATTTATTTCTTTAGTACCTGTTATATTTCTATATATTTTATAAAAAACATCCATATATATTGTATTACTATTTACACTATATTTCAATACTTTGTCACTAATTATGTACTCACCATCATCTAACATACTCTTCATTTTTTCATTAGCATAATCTCTTACATTAAGTAATGCTTCTGCTTCTGTATATATTCCACTTATCACATTTTGTTCATATATTGTATCTTTTGATAAGCTTATTGGAAGAATATTATTTTTTAAAATTATATCTTTTTTTATATAACTATTTTTATAAGTATTTTTGTTAAAAAGTATTAAACTTTTATTAAAAAAATTGATAGAATAAACACTTTTTTTATTACCTGTTTCTTCTTTAAAATCATTTATAATTGGATACTCTACGCTTAATTTATACCACACTTCTCCATAAACTTCCCCTGTTGCTTTTACAATTTCTTTTAATTCTTCATTTAAATATATACTTCCACTTATTATAGTATCTCCTTTATTTACATATTCATTAACTTCTTTTACTTTAACACCACTTTTTGCAACTATTTTTTTAATAACTGCATCATAATTAGAAATTATATCTTGATATTTATAATCTATATTATAATTTTTTATCTTTCTTTCTTCTAACTTAATAATGTATTTAGTACCAACTCTATCTATTTCTAACCATTCTAGTTTATCTTTATTATTGTCTAAAATATTATTTTTTATTTTCTCTAATTCTTTAAAACTTTTTCTAAATTGTAATCTTTTAATACCATTTTTATTAAGTTCTTCTTTTATAAATTCTCTAATTTCACTACTTGTATGTTTTATTTCAATACTAAAAATTATGTTTGTTAGAAAAAGTAAGACAAATAGTCCAATAATGATAGAAAAAATAAGTGTTTTATTATACTTTAACTTGTTTTTATTTTTTTTCATACCTTTAAAACCTATTATATCTATTTTATTTAAAATACTTAATTTTTTTACTCTATTATAATCTTTTTCATATATTTCAACTATAACCTCTTTATACGATAATACATCTACTTTAAAAATATCTATATTTAATTTATATAAATTAGTTAAAAATCTATCAATGTTTTTACTTTTTACACTGAGTACTATAATATTATCGAGTTTATTTAAAAATCTATTTTCCATATTTATAATTTAACTTCATATATATCGCCAGATATAAAAAGTTCATCTTTCTTAAGTTTAGATATAACTAATTTTTTACCTATTATAGATATTTTTTTATCGCTTGCATCTATGTTAATTTTTTGATCATCAAAACTAGATATTAAAGTGTAATTAACTATATAAATACCATTTTTATATATATGTATTTCTAAATCGTTTGGATCAATATAATCTCTTAGTTTATTTAAAATCACAATAATATCACCTATTAAAATATATGAAAAAAAGACTTACATAGAAGTCTAATTTAATTTATTCTTAATAATTGTACTTACTAACGACATATCTGCTTTGCCTTTTACTTTAGGTGATAGCACTTTCATAACACTGCCCATATCTTTTATAGATGTAGCATTAACTTCTTTTATAGCATCACAAACTATAGATTCGATTTCTTCTTCTTTTAACATCTCAGGCATATATGTGCTTAAAATATTTATTTCATCGTTTGTCTTATCTATTAAGTCTTGTCTACTACCTTTTTCAAATTCAGCAATAGATTCTTTTCTAGTTTTAATTTGTTTTCCAATTATTACAACAATGTCTTCATCAGATACTTTATCTAGTTTTTTATTTATTCTTTCTAAATCAATTGCACCTTTTAGCATTCTTAATGTAGAAAGTTTTAAAGTATCTTTATTCTTCATTGCATCTTTTATGTCATTTGTTATTCTTTCTAGCAAGATATCACTCCTAGTCATAATTTCTATTTTTTCTATTTTGTTTTCTACTATTTATAATAGCATTTTTCTTAGCTTCTCTTCTTAGAACACCAGGTTTACTGAAATGTTCCCTTTTTTTCTTTTCAGAGAGAGTTCCGCTCTTTGCTACTTGTTGCTTAAATCTCTTTAGAGAATTCTCAAAGCTACCTTTTACTACAGTTCTAGTCATTTTTATCCCTCCCTCCAATTTAAATTCAACTGAATTATACCACTAAATCTCACATATTTCAACAATTTTCTTAATTTCTATTGCTAAACTTATATTTAAAATAATAATTATTTTTTTCTGTATACCAAAATTAAATCACTTTTGGAATCATCTTCAAATAAGATATCTCTAGGACCTACGATATCGTAGTGTTGACTAATATAATCTTTAAAGATTCCTTTCACAATTGGCATTTTATATATATCTTTCCAATAATCTTTATAGGTTTCACTATCAAATGATGTATTCCATAAATATCCAAATAGAACACTACCTTTACTATTTAGATTGTTTTTGTCTAATTTTTGTAGCAATACTTTTAAATTTTGTAAACTAGTTACAGAACACAAATTAGATAAGAATATATTATCAAATTTACCATCGATGTCATCTTCAAAAATATTACCATATACATATTTAAAATGTATCTTTCTTATTACAGATTTTAATTTATTATATGATTTTTCATCATGTAAATATTTATTGATACCCTTAATAACGATTTTTCTATCCTCATCATCATCAAATAATCTACTTCTTATCTTTTTTCATTTATATAAAGAAATTAATTCATCAAAAAACAAATAAGATTCATAATCAAAAAGTCTAAGATTATCTTTTATTTTATTAAAGATTTCTTTAGAAAACATATGTTCATTTTCTTTAAAAGAACTAATATCATGTTTAAAGAAAAATAATATAAATTCTTGATATGATAGTGATAATATTGCAGCTATTTTTAAGTATACATAATATTTAGCATATTCATTTATGTCAAACAAAGTTATATCTCTTGCTCCGTTATAAAAAGCATTTAATACTTGATCACCAGAAGAACCTACAGTTAATAAACTTTTATTATCAAAGTCAAAATAATCTATATATCCTGCAACATTCTCGGTAGCAAATGAATATATTCTAGAAAATTCACTACTATAACAGAATCTTCCTTTACAAATTGATGAAGCACTATATAAATTATCTTCAAAGTTTATTTGTTTTTGCTTTTCAATCATATTATCCCCTACTTTTTTTAGTCTATTACTATATCACATATTATTTCAAAATAAAAGAGGTTTTTATC
>CALVQZ010000071.1 GCA_944358275.1 uncultured Bacilli bacterium | reverse complement strand
AGAAGATGAAGATGTTTCAGATGATCAATTTTTTGATGATTTCTTCTTTGATGAATAAGTAATAAACTAATTGACTATTTAAATATTTTTTTGTGTTTCATACTAAAACCACAATAAAGCTTATTGTGGTTTTAGTATAAAAATATAGAAAAATTAGTATATAAGTAGTAAAATATACAAACTATAAATATAAAACATTATAATATAAAAAAATATTTTATTTTAATATTTATAATGTTAAAATATTTATAAAGGAAGTATGTTAAATGGAAAATTTATATAATTTAATTATAGATATTATAAATAAAATGGATACAATAGGGTTACTTGCAAATTGTTTTCTTATTATTTTTGAATCAATTATTCCACCATTACCACTAGGTTTATTTATAACAGTTTTATTTGTAAATTATGGTACATTATTAGGTTTTTTCTTATCATGGATATTAACTATAATTGGGTGTGTAATCGCATATTTTATATTTAAAAATATATTTAAAAAATTTATAGATAAACGTTTAAAAAAACATAAAAGATTAAAAAAATATATATCTATAGTAAGTAATATAAAACTATATAATTTAGTATTTATATTATCTATACCTTCTACACCAGCATTTTTAGTAAATATAGCAGCAGGATTATCTAATATGCCTTTTAAAAAGTTTTTATTAGCAATTATAATAGGAAAGATCCCACTAGTATTATTTTGGGGGTTAATAGGAACGGGATTGCTTGAGACATTGAGAAATCCAAAGGCATTATTGGGTGTAATTATTTTAGTTTCAATATCTTATATATTTAGTAGAGTTATAAATAAAAAATTAGATTTATAGTAGTTGGAGGTTTTATGAAAAAAGCAGTACTTATAATTCATGGATTTGCAGGGGGCACTTATGATCAAGAATTACTTGCAAATAATTTAGAATTAAGTGGTTATGATGTATTTACATTTACATTACCAGGTCATGAGAAGACAATATTTAAAAGAGTTACAAAAGAAGAATGGAAAGAAGCATGTGAAAAAGAGTTGAACATACTTATTAAACATAAATATAGAAGAATATATTTGATAGGACACAGTATGGGTGGCGTTTTAGCGTGCTATTTAGCATCTAAATATAAAGAAGTGAAAAAGATAGTTTTAGCAGCACCCGCATTTAAATATTTAACATTTGAAGAAGAAGACTTTGAGTTGTTAAATGTAATAAAGAATAGTCCTAAATTATTAAAAGATTATAAGATAGAAGATATAATATCAAGAGTATTTCAATTTCCAACATCAGTTGTAAAAGAATTTATGAATTTAGTTGATGAGTCACAAGAATTACCAGCTAAAATAACTTGTCCTACATTATTAATTCATGGTACTAATGATAAGATTGTACCTATGAAAAGTAGTGAATATGTATATGATAATTTAAAGTGTAAGGATAAAAGAATAATAGTTCTTGATGGTGTTACTCACGATATATTTAGAAGTGATAAAATAGATTATTTAACTAATGAAATAAAGGATTTTTTAAGGTAATATGAAAGCATTAGAAAATAAAAACATAAATATTCATGATACTATAACATGTGGTCAAATATTTAGATTTGAAGCAAAAGAAAAGGAATATACAATAATCTTAGAAGATAGAGTAGTTAAATTAGTAATAGATGATAATTATATAAACATAACATCATCTAAAGAAGATGATTTAATTGATGTATTAGAGACTTACTTAGATATTAAAACTGATTATGATAAAATAAACGAAGAACTAATTAAAAATGATCCATCACTAAAAGAAATTATAGAACTATCAAAAGGTTTAAAAATAATAAATTCACCAAAATTAGAAACAATAATTTCATATATGATAAGTGCGAATAATAATGTTAGAAATATACAAAGAAGTGTTAATTTATTAAGTGAAAGATATGGAAAAAAGATAATATTTGAAGATAAAGAATACTATTTGTTTCCTGAATTAGACACATTAAAACAATTATCAATGGATGATTTAAATGATTTAAAATTAGGATTTAGAAGCAAATACATTTATGAATTTTTAAATAATATTACATTATCTGATATAGATAATATTGAACTAATGAGTACAGAAGAAGCACTAAAATACTTAACAAGTTTTAAAGGAATAGGTTTAAAAATCGCATCGTGTATACTTTTATTCGGTTATAAAAGAAAAGATGTATTTCCAATAGATACTTGGGTAAAAAAATATATGAAAGATAATTATGGAATTAGTGATATAAATAAAATAGAAAAGTATACAAAAGAAAAATATAAAGATTATAGTGGATTAGTAATTCAGTATATGTTTCATTCAAAAAGAAATAAATAAAATAAAAGGAAGAGAAGAAATGGAATATGTAATGCTAAAATCATATGATGATAAAATAGTTAGAGTATCAATAGAAAAAAAGAAAAATATGAACAAACTCAAACTATGATAAAAAAAAATATAGAATCTGGAAAAAAATAGAAGAAATAAAAAATATATTGAAGGAAGAAGAAAATGATAAGTAATGAATTATTAAATGAAATAATAACTAAAAATGAAAGTTTTGGAATAAGGACAGAATTTTATAGTGATAGGCCATCTGTGCTAGGATACGTGGAAGGAAATACAATATATTT
>CALVQZ010000070.1 GCA_944358275.1 uncultured Bacilli bacterium | reverse complement strand
ATATTTCACTATACTCTTACACATTTTTTATATAAAATAAATATTAGATAAATCTAGATGATAAGTTGAATCCCATTTTTCTAATAAGGTTCTTCTATCATCTTCAGCACTACTATATCTATCAATGTTAAGACTTAATTGTCAATATGCAGTTTGTAGATTTTCATAATGTATTAATGTATTATATAAATAAACTTTAACATCTAAAGTTGCTAATTTTAAAAAAGAACTATAGCTAGTTGATGGTATAGTAGATAAATTTTCTGCATGTGATAAAGCAACAGTAAGTCTAAAAGTATTACCCATTGCATACCCAGTGAATATTTCTAACATATTAGGTGCAATAAAGTTAAATGTTATTCCTTTCGAAGCAGCACTTAAAAGATTTGCTTGTGCTTGTGCTAACATTAATTCTTGGTAACCACATATACAAGGATTCATTCCATATGAGAATATAGATGAATTATATGATTCAGAATATCTTTTATCATCATATGTCGGTTCCATCCCAGTTATCATCATTATTTCCATATCACCAAATACATCAGGAAGTAAATAAACTGTACGTTCAGGTCTACGTTCTACAATCTCCAATTCATTAGTATCTATTTGTAATGGAACTGTATTAGGTGATAATTCATTAAATACTGGAAGGGTTCTTATAACTATAATTTCTCTTAATAATTCATCTAGATTTTCAAATGGTGTAGCCATTGTCATTAAACCTAGATCTAATTTTATAGAAGAAATTAATTTACTTATATTAATCATTTTATATTAACCTCCTTTATTTGTATTATTGATTTGTATTAAAAAATGGGAGGGTGTTATTGAAAACAAATATTTAAATACAAAATAAAAGGAGGAATTAATCATGAAAGGTTATATAACTAAAGAACAGTTATCTGATAATTTAAAGAATGAATTAAGCGAGTTTGGTTCGCAATTGGAACATAATGCGGAGAAAATAAGTGTTTTAGGTGAAAACACTATATTTTTAAGCAATAAAAAAGCTTTTCAGCCAAATGTTTATGGAAATCCTTCATGCACATCTACAAATAAAGAGTATCTGCTAAATGAACTTAAATTATTAAAAAGAACTGGAATTAAAGAAATAATTATAACTGTTAGAACACACTTAAATAGTGATGGTGTTACTATTGATATGACGCAAGATATTGACACATTGCTATATATCTATGATCAAGCCAAAATTTTAGGTTTAAAAACGTATGCTTTAAGAATGAGTGCAAGTTCATATCATAATAATGGTTACGATTTTAATGCTAATTGGAACACTTGGTCTGTAAAATATAAAGAAATATTAACAAAAGTTTTAAAATCATTTGAAGGTAAAGGTATTGAAAATTTTATAGTTTTTAATGAAACAGAAAGAATATATTGTGACTTACAAAAACCATTTACAGCAAACCCGTATATAAATAGTGGAACACAAAAAGAAACTTTTGTGCTAAGTTGCATAAACGCTTGTAAATTGCAAGGGTATAATGTGAGTATAAGTCCTGCGTCATTAAGGTACTTAAATTTTGTAACAGATGCGATAATGGAAAATTCTGATTTTATATGTTTTAACTTCTACCCACAAATAGGTAGCAATGGAAATAATTTATCATTACATAATGCTGTATTATCAGTAGATAGGCTTTTAGATAATGCACTTACAAATATTAAAGATAAATACCCTGGAAAAAAAATTATCATTACTGAATGCGGAGTATTGCCATATTGGGAAGCTTTAATGTCTCCGTCAGCATGGGATTTTGCTGGATATGAAAAAGATTTAGAGGGTAACCCTGTTAATTATTTTTGGGAAGTAATCTTTAACTCATCTTTAAAGAGTAAAGTTGATGGTATTGCAATTTGGTTTCATGAGGCTTTTGTAGAAAGTAATATTGAGCTAATTAGAAACTATATAGGGGGAGGATTATAATGAAAGATTATGAAATAATATTATCACAAGGGAAATGGACTAAAATATTTTCATGTTATAAAGACATACTTCTAAATGGAGGCTGGGCTATATATGACCAAACTTTAGAGTTTAATATATATGCAAGTTCAACAGTAAAATCACCCTGCATATTATCTACAAAATTTCAATTTAACTGTTTGCAGATATATGACAATAATGTAAACACAAAACTATTTAAAGTTGAAGATAATGATTATTTTGATTGTTGCTATAATGTTGTTACAGATAAAAACAATAAAAAAGTAGTTGAAGTTTATGTAAAAACAGACGAGAATTTTGATTTTGTATTTTTAAATATAACAAAATGCCCAAATATAAATTTATTTAAGTTTTATAATTATGTAATGCCTGTTGATGATGTAGAAAATAAAACAGATGCTGTATTATTATCTAAAATTAAAAAAGATTATGTGAATTATCAAGATACAGATTTAAATGTTGAATATCAGTTTTATTTTTTAAAAAGCGGAAATGTAGTTACGTTTAAATGTGATTCTATTTCTCCTGAAAAAACAGGTTATACAACTATCCCAAGTGGTATTATACAATCTAATTTTTTACCATCAACATCATTAACTTTTCAAAGGTGTTATTCTGAAAATACATCTCAACAGCTAGAAGTTAGATTTTTAGAAGATGGGAGAGTTGTTATTCATAATACAAGAAATACATCATTTTCAGTTTCAGGGACATTTATAACAATAAATTAAAATATAAGTTTTAACCGAAGTCTTAACAAATAATAGATTTAAATTGCGAACCAACTCATAATTAAAAAAAAATATAATGAAATAAGAAGATTGGATTTTCCGATCTTCTTATTTCATTAATCGTAATCAATAATTTTTACTTATTCATACCCAATACAATCTATTAACCAAAACCACAAATCCAAAGGAGGAAAATATTATGTATATAAAAGAAAACGATGAAACAATCACCGAGTCGGCTTTATTATTCACTTCACTAAAACTATATAAATCAATCAAAGAGCTACAAGATCAACATGCTAGAAGTAGAACTTATGATTCTCCAGATGAATCACTAGCAACAACACAATTTGAAAAATTCAATGCAATAACATCAAGAATAAAAGTATCGGATGATTATATTGTAATTAAAGGAATCAATTTCCAAAAATTCTTACAAAGAATAAAAGTTTATTATTAAGAAAATAATTTTAGTAAAATATTTATAAAAGAATATACTAAACATGCACAGAAATTATGGGAGAAGAAGAAAATAACTAGAAAAGAAATGAAAATAAAATATCTTCAGTTTCCTACTTTCTTCGCATTAGAAATAGCAATGATATTCGAAGATCTTGGATATGAATATAATGTTAAGCATTATCTAAAGATTGCAAGATTTATAAGATCTAAAACATGGTTAAAGAATCTTCATTTACCAGTTAAG